>NZ_JTKF01000045.1:0-162872 GCF_000828175.1 Pseudomonas sp. W15Feb9B
AAACCGTAGGCGCTGCCCCCCGGATGAATCCCGGAGCGAAGGAACCCGAGCCTGAGCGAGGGCCGAACGTCAGGGTAAAGCCCTTTGGTTACTTTGGGGCTTTTGCCAAAGTGACCCGCCGTAAGGGCGGAACCCTGATCAGCAACACCCGCAGTAACGGATCCACACCCAAAACAGCCAAAAACCCTAAGCCATATCCGGATCCCGGGCAGCCCGCAAAGAATTACTCTCCAACTCATACCGCAACTCATCAATCAACGCCGCCACAGCCTCCGGCGTACGCAACTCATTGAGCTTCAACCCGCTGATCACCAGATCCACCTGTCCCGACTCCCGGTGATACAACTTCACCGTCAGCGAATGATCCCCATCCACTGAACACTCGCACGCCAGTGGCGAGAAACTCTGCTCAAGGCTGGCGCGCAACTGCGCAAGATTCATCATGGAGCTTGTTCCTTTAGCTGTTTCGAAGGGAGACGATCCCAAGCCAACAGGCTTGTATCGCACCCCACCAGACTAAGAACTGCCCCACCGCGCCAGAACCTGCATTTGCACCTCATCCATTAGTGCATTTGCACCTACCGTTGCCCCTTGGCGCCGCGTTCGCCGGAAAACAGACCCCGCTCCCGCGCCCACACAATCGCCTCGCTGCGACTGTGCACATCGAGCTTGGAATACACCGTCGCCACATGATTGCGCACGGTATTGGGTGCCAGCTTCAACCGGGCGGCGATCTCCTTGTCGGCCAACCCCTCGCAGATCAGCCCCAGCACGTCGCGCTCACGCGCCGTCAGATCAGTGAACGACACGCTCGGCAGCTGCGGCGAGTTGACCTTCTTCACATTCGCCAGTTTTTCGATCAGCGTCCGGCTGAACCACGAAGCATCCTTCATAACCTCTTCGATCGCCGCCACCAGCTCCAGCTCGGTGCGCTTGCGTTCGGTGATGTCCATCAGCACCAGCAGATAGCACGGCGTGTCCTGAATGTTCACGGTGTCAGCCGACACCGCGCACTCCAGCAGCTCTGCATCCTTCCTGCGCACGCGGACGTCGACCCGATCAATCCGACCGCTTTTGGCCAGGGCGTTCAGCAGCCGGGCCCGCGCACCGTCGTCGTCGATGAAATGCAGCTGGGTCACGGTTTTGCCCACCACCTCGTCGCTGTCGTAGGCGAGGGTGTCGAGGAACGCCTGATTGACATCAATCACCTGCTGCTCGTCAGCACTGCAGATCAGAATCGGCACCGGGGTCAGGCGAAACGCCTTGGCGAAGCGTTCCTCGCTCTGACGCAGCGCCACTTCCGCCTTGTGCCGCAGCTCCATGTCGACGAAGGAAAACAGCATGCAATCCTCATCATTGAGCACCAACGGTTGCCCGGCGACGATCACTTGCTTGCTGCCGCCATCGGGCAGACGCAGTTGAGCCTGCATCTGCGGAATGGTCGCCACATCGCGCAGGCGCTGAATCGCCAGATCCTTTTTCTCAGCCTGATCGAAGACATCGATTTCATAGGCCGAGGTACCGATCACCTGGTCGCGGGTATAACCGGTCATCTCCAGAAACCCCGGATTGACCTTGATGTAGCGCAAATCGCTGAGGCGGCAGATCACCGCCGGCGCCGGGTTGGCATTGAAGGTCTTTTCGAAGCGCTGCTCGGCATTGGCCCAATCGGTGACATCGCTCATGATCAGCACCAGCGACTCCGGCTGCCCTTCGCGGTCGGTCAGTACCATGCTGCGCACACTGTGCACCCAGACGCGTTCCGGGTCATCCATGGCAGACATTTCGACCAAAAGATCGCTGAATACCTCACAGCGTGCGACGCGGCTGATCGGATAGTTCTCGGGCGGCAACAGGTGATTGTTGCGATAACGCAGCGTGAAACGCTTGGCATACTCATCGGCATTAGTGCCCAGCTCGCCGATCCGGCTGACACCGTGCATGGCCAGTGCTGCCTCGTTGGCCCAGAGGATGCTCTGATCGAGCTCCAGCAGAATCACCCCGTCGGACAGCCCGGCGATAATCTGCTGCAACTGGCGACGATTGGTTTCAGTGGTCAGGACTTCCTGGCTCATTGGATCTCCACAGGGAATGCGCGTGTGAAGATTACGACCGCAGGCGTTCGTGATCGTGCCGAACATAAATATGCGCTCCACCACAGTCCCCTGTGGGAGCGAGCGTGCTCGCGAATACGGTAGTTCTTTCAAAGAATCTGTCGGCTGACACACCGCCTTCGCGAGCAAGCACGCTCCCACAAGGGGATCAAGGTTGATCTGAGGTTTCCACCAGCTCGCGCAACGTATCGAGAAACAGCCTGAGCACCGGCGAAGCATCATCGGCGCGGTAAGTCGCGTACAGCGGCACTTCCGGCAGCGCCGGCGTCAGCTTGCGAAACACCAGCCCTGCCGGCGCCAGTTGCTCGATCGAAGCCGGCAACAGCGCCACCCCGAACCCGGCGCGCACCAGGCTGAGCAACGTCTGCACTTCAATCACCTGCTGGCGGATCTGCGGGGTGAACCCGGCCTGAACGCAGCACTGATAAAGGAAGTTGGCAAACCGCGACTGCTTCAGTTCCAGCGCAACGAACGGTTCCTGCGCCAGATCCGCCGGGGCCAGCAGCTCGCGGCTGGCCAGCGGATGATCGGCCGGCATCACCACATGAATCGGTTCGTAGATCAGCAACTCGTTACGCAGCAACGGATCGTCATAACCGACCCGAAATACGCAGGCGTCGATACGTTTCTCTTTCAATGCCTTGACCTGCGCCGCCGGGGTCATTTCATGCAGGCGCCAGTTCACCTGCGGATAACGCTCACGAAACAAGTGCAGGGCCTTGGGCAGCACGCCGACCATCACCGAACTGATCATGCCGATTTCCAGCTCGCCGAGTTGCCCGCGCCCGGTCTGGCGCGTCAGATCCAGCGCCCGTTCCAGTTGTTCGAACACCAGCGGCGCCTGCTCCTTGAGCATCTGCCCCGCCGCTGTCAGTTCGACCCGGTGGTGACTGCGCTCGAACAACGGCGTGCCCAGCTCCTCCTCCAGCAGGCGAATCTGCTGGCTCAGCGGCGGCTGACAAATGTGCAACCGCTCCGCAGCCCGACCGAAATGCAACTCATCGGCCAGGGCCATGAAGTACCGCAGCAGGCGCAGGTCCATGGCGGCTTACCCCAGGCTCAGCGGTGTCGACCGCTGGCGCACGCCGGTCAACGCAAACAAAGCGTTGGCAATCGCCGGGGCCACCGACGGACTGCCCAACTCGCCGACGCCACCGGGTTTGCCCGGCTCGCCATCCAGCACCACGATATCGGTGGCCGGCATGTCCGACATCCGGGTCACGCGGTAGTCGTGGAAATTGCTCTGCACCACCCTGCCCTGTTGGATGTCGAGGCGATCAAACAACGCATGGCCCAAGCCCCACATCAGTCCGCCGTAGATCTGCTCCTCGACCCCGCCCGGCGACACGGCCAGACCGCAGTCGACCACACACGTCAGTTTCTCGACTTTCGGCTTGCCATCGACCGTCGCGACCCGCGCCACCACGGCGATAAAACTGCTGTAACCCTGAAAGGTCGCAATGCCCAGCGCGGTGCCGGGCGGCAACGGCTGGCCCCACCCGGCGCGTTCGGCAGCCTGTTTGAGCACCGCCACATGCCGTGGCCGTTCCTGCATGTTCGCCAGCCTGAAGGCCAACGGATCGGCGCCCGCCGCGTGGGCCAGTTCGTCCATAAAACTCTCGACGGCAAACACGTTGGGAATGAAGCTCACCGAGCGATACCAGCCGCTGGGCACCTGGCTTTCGTGCTTGACCCAGTTCAACTGCAGATGCGGCGGACGGTAGGCGAAGTCCCACGCGGTGATCGCCTCGGTGGTGCTGTAATCCATGTGATCCGGGCGCTCGAAGTAACCCGGCTCCCACTGCTCCGGCGACGCTGGTGACACCGCGTGCAGTTGCAGTGCGTTGAGTTTGCCTTGGGCATCCAGCGCGCCTCTGACCCGGTGCAGCGTCGCCGGGTGATTGAACAGTGCGTGCATTTCGTCTTCGCGGCTGTTGAGCAACTTCACCGGCACGCCGGTCTGTTGCGCCAGATACGCCACCTCGAACAACCAGTATTTGGCCTCCCGCGCACCGAAGCTGCCGCCGGACACCAGCTCATTGATGGTGACCTTGTCCTTGGCGATGCCGCAGACCGTTTGCGCGGCTTCCAGCGCCGACGACGGCACCTGCACGCCGCCCCAATAGGTGATCGCGTTGTCCTTGAGCAGTGCGGTGATGCAGATCGGTTCCAGCGGGTTCTGCACTTTGTACGGCATGTGGTAATCGGCTTCGATCAGCTGCGCCGCCTGCGACCATTGCGCGTCAACATCGCCATGCGTCATGGCTTTGATGGTCTGGCTTTTCGGGTCAGAAATAGCGGCCGCTTGCGCTTTGCCCAGTTCCGCGCTGTCGAAACCGGCCAGCGGCGAATCGCTCCATTTGATCTCCAGCACTTTGCGGCCCTGCTGCGCCGCCCAGAACGTCTCGGCCAACACCGCGACGCCTTCCAGGTTGCCACCGAGCACGTCCGGGCGCCCGGGGATTGCAAGCACCTGGCGCACGTCCGGCACCTGCAATGCCGCCGCCGAATTCACGCTGACGACTTTCGCCCCGACGACCGGCGCGCGCTGAATCACCGCCACCAGCATCCCCGGCAACTGCACGTCGATGCTGTACTTGAAGCGCCCGCAGACCTTGGCCGTGGCATCGCGCTTGTGCCGCAGTTTGCCGATGTATTTGAACTGCGCCGGATCCTTCAGGGTGACGTGGGCCGGTGCCGGCAAATGCGCCGCCACGCCGACCAGTTCGCCGTAGCCGAGGCTGCGTTTGCTGGGCAAATGAACCACCCGACCTTCTTCGGTGCTGCAGCTGTCCGGGCTGACTTTCCATTGCTTCGCTGCTGCCGCAATCAACAGCGCCCGCGCCGTGGCCCCGGCCATGCGCAAGCGCTCGTATTCCAGCGACACACTGGTGCTGCCGCCGGTGGAAAAGACTTTCCAGACCGGGTGAATGTAGGTCTCGAAGAACGGATCTTCCGGGGTGATGACCTGCACGGTCATCGGGTTCACATCCAGCTCTTCGGCCACGCACGCGGCCAGCGCCGTTTGCGTGCCAGTGCCGGAATCGTGCTTGTGCACCACCAGTTTTACCGTGCCGTCGGGGAAGATCCGCACCCAGGCGTTAGGCTCGAATTCCGTGGCCGGCGCCGGGGTTTTCGAGTCGCTGGCGGCGCTACCGGACGGCAGATACAGGGCAATCGCCAGGCCCGAAGCCACCGCCGCCGCTTGCTTGAGAAACACCCGGCGGGACGGTTTGAGCAAGGTGTCGTCGCGCAGCCTCATCAGGCCTCCTTCGGCGCGTTCGCCGCACGTTTGATCGCTTTGTTGATCCGCCCGTAGGTGCCGCAACGGCAGATATTGCCGCTCATCGCATTGCGGATCGAATCGTCGGTCACTGCCGCGCCAGTGTTGAGCAGCGCGGCGGCGGACATGATCTGCCCGGATTGACAGTAACCGCATTGCGGCACATCTTCGGCGACCCAGGCCAGTTGCAGCGGATGACTCTCGCTCGGCGACAAGCCTTCGATGGTGGTGATGCTGTGGCCCGCGACGGCGGCCAGCGGCAACTGGCAGGAACGCACCGCGACGCCGTCCAGATGCACGGTGCAGGCACCGCACAGGCCCATGCCGCAGCCGAATTTGGTGCCGGTGAGTTTCAGTTGATCACGCAGTACCCATAACAAGGGCATGGAGGGGGACGCTTCATCCAGCTCGCGTCGTTCGCCGTTAACCGTGAATGCGATCATTGTCAGGCTCCAAAAGAGCGGCCCGTCTTTGTGCGGGCCTGGTGACCGATTATTGGAACCCCGGGCAAACCGCGGCCAGCGACGATTTCTGCCAACCGCTGTAAGCAGGACTAACAACATGTACAAGCGATACCCGTCGGTGCAGTCCATGAGTGCGTTTATCCACGCGGCGCGCAGCGGCAGTTTTTCCAGCGCGGCGCGCAAGCTCGACCTGACGCACAGCGCGATCAGCCAGCAGATTCGCGCACTGGAAGATTTCATCGGTCAGCCGTTGTTCGTGCGTGAGGGCGGCGGCAGCAACCTCACCGATGCCGGGCAGTTGTTTGCCAGCGTGCTGGCGGACGGGCTGGCGCAGATCGACCGGGCCCTGTCCTCGGTGAAAAACCGCAGCGTGGCGCAGCGCCTGACCCTGGACGTCGACAGTGAACTGGCGCAGAGCTGGCTCAATCCGCGCCTGCCGGAATTGCTCGACGGACTGCCGGATTACGAGGTGACGCTGCTGTCGATGCCGCGCAGTGATCGCAGCAGCTTCGAGCGGGTGGATCTGGCGTTGCGTTACGGCTATGGCGATTGGGATGAGTGCGAGATGACACAGATCTGTGGCGATCGGGTGCTGGCGGTGGCTTCGCCGGCGTTGCTTGAGCGCTGTGGTTTGCAGTTGCCGTTGAGCCCTGCGCAGATCCTTGAATTGCCGCTGTTGGGCTATACGCGACGCTCGTGGATTCCGTGGCTGGATGCGGCCGGAATGCCCCCGGTGGAGCCAGCGGCGCGGGTGATTTTCGATAATGCGGCCAACCTGATTGCGGCGGCTGAAGCCGGGGTTGGTGCCGGGCTGGTGCGCGGTTTGCTCGCCGCCGATGCGTTGCGCAGTGGGCGGCTGGTGGCGTTGAACGAGGCGCAGATTGCTGCGCATTACAACCTCTACGCGGTGTGGCCGCATGGGCAGGCTGAGCGGGTGGCGCCGGTGGTTGAAGCCATCAAACAGTTGGCCCTGCGTACACAAACTTGACGCCATCGCTGGCAAGCCAGCTCCCACAAGTTTTTGTGGTGTGACACAGATCGGATCAACACTTCGATCACTGTGGGAGCTGGCTCGCCAGCGATGGCGTCGGCACATTCACCCTGAAACCCAAACCATATCGCCCAAGTATCACCACCGCGTCCAATTAGTATTGTACGAACCCCTCCCCCCTTTCCAATACTCGCCCTCAGCAACCACCCACCCGGGCCGGATGCGAACAGGCGAGGGAATGCGCGAGACCTGCGCATAGAAATGGCCGATTGCCCGGGGCGTGGATGCCGAGAGCCGCAAGGCTCCCTTCCCCGCTATCAGGAGATCGACTTCAATGATCATCGATATCAGCTGCTATCCCACGGATCTCGTGGACCTCGCCTGGAGGCATGACGGTGACCCGTTCACCGGCGAGCGTCTGCTGGAGATGATGGATGGCCCGTACATGGTCAACGGCAAACCTCGCCGGATCGACAAAGCCTTCATCCAGCCGCCGCAGGGCAACACCATTTACACCTGGACCGACGGCGAACTCTCGGGCCGCGAATCCATCGACGCCTACATGGCCTACACCCTGAAAATGGTGCAGACCTACCCGGATCGTTTCATCGGCTGCTTCGTCTACAACCCGCGCTGCGGCGTGGAAAACGGCGTGGAGGCGATCGAGCGCTACGTCAAGGAGCACGGTTTCAAGATGGTGCAGATGCAGGCCAACATGCACGCCTACCGGCCTGACCGGGCGCTGGACTGGGTGCGCCCGTGCTTCGAGAAATGCGCCGAGCTGGGGATTCCGGTCAAGCTGCACACCGGCGACGGGCCGTACAGCATCCCCTCGGAATGGGTACCGATGATCAAGGAATTCCCCAACGTGAATTTCATCATGGCCCACTTCGGCGTGCAGACCGGCGGGGTCTACGTGTTCGAACCGATGCAATGGGCGATGGAGCTGCCCAACGTGTACTGCGAATCCGGCTGGTGCCTGCAATCGCGGATCGTCGAGTTCGCCAAGGTCTTGCCAACGCACAAGATCCTGTTCGGCACCGACACCCCGCCGAACGAACCGGGCATGTGGCTGCGCCTGCTCGAAGTGCTGTGCCACGAGCCGCCGCAGGGCCTGAACCTCGACGAGGACACCCTCGAAGAGTATCTGGGCAACAACACCGCGCGGATGATCGGCCTCGAACCGACCCCGCCGCCGCGTTCCGTTTCCGAAGCAGAGGCGCAACTCAAGCGCCCCGTCACCACGCAACTGGCCAGGAGCTGAACCGATGATCATCGACACCCATCTGCACCCCACCAACCTGGTCGACGAGGCCTGGCGCCACACCGGCGAACCGTTCACCGGCGAGCGCATGCTCAAGCTGATGGACGGCCCGTACATGATCAACGGCAAGCCACGCCGCATCGATATGGGTTTTATCCAGCCGCCACCGGGCAACACCGGTTATCGCGACGGCAACCGCCGGGGCCGCGAAGGCGTGCGTGACTACATGTCGTACGTCGCCGAACTCTGTGTGAAGTACCCGGACCGCTTCATCGGCAACTTCAACTTCAACCCGCGCTGGGGCCCGGAAAACGGTGCGGCGGAGCTGGAATTCCACATCAAGGAATACGGCTTCAAGATGCTCAAGCTGCACGCCAACATGCACGGCTATCGCCCGGATCGGGCGCTGGACTGGCTGCGTCCGGCGATGAAAGTCTGCGCCAAGTACAACATCGTGGTGCTGATCCATACCGGCGACGGCCCGTACACCATTCCGACGATGTTCTACCCGATCATCCGCGAGTTCCCGATGGTCAATTTCATCATCGGCCACTTCGGCATCCAGACCGGCGGCAACTACTCGTTCGAGGCGTTCTGGATGGCGATGGACACGCCGAACGTGTACTGCGAATCCGGCTGGTGCTTCCAGTCACGGATCGTCGAATTCGCCAAGGAACTGCCGCGCAACAAGATCGTGTTCGGCACCGACTCGCCGCCAAACGAACCGGGCATGTGGCTGCGCGAGCTGGAGGTGTTGTGCTCACCGGCACCGCAAGGGCTGGGCATCGACGAGGACCATCTGGAGGACTACCTGGGCAACAACATCGCGCGGTTGTGCGGAATCGAACCGACGCCACCGCCGAAGGATCTGGTTGAGGCTGATATTCGCCTGACGACCACGTACCTCTGATACCGCTGTTCGCTGAAGCCATGCTGAACCCTTGTGGCGAGGGAGCTTGCTCCCGCTGGGTGGCGAAGCCGCCCCGCTTTTTCCCAATGAGCTTGGGCCTGCTGCGCAGTCCAGCGGGAGCAAGCTCCCTCGCCACAGGAATCTCCTCAGCACCTAAGTGAACAGTAGAGGCAACACAGCGACTTTACAGGCACGAAGATGACCCGGCGTTTGCTCGACCGGCAGGCCAACGGCTGCTCGATCGAACACCTTCTCACCCCTGCGTGCCTGCTTTTTACGAGGTGAAACCATGACCCGTTCGACGCTCGGCGATTCTCAGGATTTTCACGTGTTCATCGATGCCTATCGCCGAGAGTACCCGGACGATGTGCTGACCATCACCCAACCCGTTTCTGCCGATCAGGACATCACCGCCCTGGTCGATGCCCTCGCCGCACAGGGCCGCGATCCGTTGCTGATCTGCGAAAACGTCGGCGGCCTCAAGGTGCCGGTGGCGACCAACCTGTTTGCCTCCCGCACCCGCATCGCGCGGTTGTTCGGCGTAACGCCTGCACAACTGCACGAAACCTTCCAGCGCCGCGCCAACCAGCCCATCGCCCCGCGCTACGTGGAAAGCGGCCCGGTGCTTGATGAAGTGTTCGAAGGCGAAGCCGTGGATCTGGCGCTGCTGCCGATGCTCAAGCACTTCGACAGCGATCGCGGGCCATACATCACCAACGCGATCATCATCGCCGAGGACCCGCTGACCGGCATCGCCAACATGAGCTACCACCGCTCGATGCGCCACGCCCGCCAGTCCCTGGCGACCAGCCTGCACTCGCGCGGACATTTGTGGCGAATGCTGCAGACCGCTCGTGAACGCGGTGAAGAATTGCGCGTGGCTATGGTGGTCGGCGCGCATCCGCTGTTCATGCTCGCGGCGGCAGCGCGCTTGCCTTACGGCAGCGATGAACGTGCCGTCGCTGGCGGCTTGTTCGGTGCGCCGCTGGAACTGGTCAAGACCCCGCGCTACGGCATCGGCGTCCCGGCATACGCCGAGTTCGTTCTCGAAGGCGCCATTGACCCGACGGCCTACGCCGAGGAAGGCCCGTTCGGCGAGTTCAGCGGTTATTCCTCGGATCGCTCGACCAACAATGTGCTGCGCGTCGACACCCTGTTGCGGCGCAAGGACGCCTGGCTGGTCGATGTCATGGGCGGCCGCTACGCCGAACATCTGACCCTCGCCCGTCTGCCGCGGGAAGCGGAAATGAGCGAGAAGCTCAAGGCACGTTTCCCCGCCGTCACCGCCGTGCACTACCCGAACTCCGGCACCCACTTTCATTGCTACGTGGCGCTGGATCAGAGCCGCGACGGCGAAGCGCGGCAGATCATGCTGGCCCTGCTCGGCTGGGATCCGTATCTGAAAAGCGTGATCGCGGTGGACAGCGATATCGACATCACTGACGACAGCCAGGTGTTGTGGGCGCTAGCCACGCATTTCCAGCCGCACCTCGATATTTTCATGATCGACGGCTTGCCCGGCAGCCCGCTGGACCCGTCGTCCTCGGTCAACGGCACCACGTCGCGCATGGGTCTTGACGCCACCCGTGGCTCGGGCTTCGACGGGATCAAGGCGCAGCTCGATCAGGACGTGCTCGAACGAGCGCGGCAACGGCTCAAAGGGTTGCCGTTGTGAACCGCCAGCGGATGGTGGTCGGCATCAGCGGCGCGTCCGGCTTCATCTACGGCGTGCGCCTGCTGCAATTGCTCGCCGAACTGGACATCGAAAGCCACCTGATCATCAGCCGCGCCGCGCTGCTGACCATGGCCCACGAGACCGACTACAAACTGGCCGATGTCACTGCACTCGCCAGCCACTACCACCGCGCCGATGACGTCGCGGCCGGGATTGCCAGCGGTTCGTTTCGCTGCCTCGGCATGGTGGTCGCGCCGTGTTCGATGCGCACCCTGGCGGAGATTGCCACCGGTACGTCGTCCGGGCTGATCGGCCGCGCTGCCGACGTCACCCTCAAGGAACGCCGCACCTTGGTGCTGATGGCCCGCGAAACGCCGCTGACCCTCGCCCACCTGCGCAACATGACGGCCGTGACCGAGATGGGCGGGGTCATCGCCCCACCGGTGCCGGCGTTCTACGCCCAGCCCGAAAGCCTGGCGCAGATGGTCGATCACAGCCTGGGCAGAGTGCTCGACCTGTTCGGCCTGGATGCCGGCGTTGCCGCCCGCTGGCAAGAACATCCCGGCCCCTGTGGGAGCTGGCTTGCCAGCGAAAGCAACAGGTCAGTCGGCATCACTGGTGAATGACACACCGCCATCGCTGGCAAGCCAGCTCCCACAGTTGATCGCACTCCGACTAATAACACAGGTAAGGAGCTCCAGATGAACACCCCCTTCAACGCCCCAACCCGCAACACCAAAATCCCCGTGACCATCCTCACCGGTTTTCTCGGTGCCGGTAAAACCACCCTGCTCAACTACATCCTCAAGGAAAACCACGGGCGCAAGATCGCCGTGATCGAAAACGAGTTTGGCGAGGTCGGCATCGACGGCGATCTGGTGCTCAGCTCGGAGACCGAAGAAATCTACGAAATGGTCAACGGCTGCGTGTGCTGCACCGCCGAGGTTCGTGAGGATCTGGTGCGCATCATCCGCGAACTGGTGGCGCGCCCGGTGCGCCTCGATCACATCCTGATCGAGACCAGCGGGCTGGCCGACCCGTACCCGGTGGCGCAAAGCTTTTTCATCAATGACCCGATTGCCGAGGACGTCGAACTCGATGCGATCGTGACCATGGTCGACGCCAAGCACATCGCCCAACACCTGGAAGATTTGCAACTGGATGGCGTCGACAATCAGGCGGTGGATCAGATCGTCTGCGCCGACCGCATCGTCATCAACAAGGTCGATCTGGTCAGCCCTGAAGAGGTGGACATTCTGCGCGGCAAGATCCGTGGTTTGAACGCCACGGCGGATCTGGTGACCTCCACTCATGCGCAGATCGACCTGACGAAAATCCTCGGCATCGGCGCCTTCGAATGCACGCAGAAGCTCATGGAAATCGGCGCTGAACAGCACGCTCACCATGACCACCACGACCATGATGAGCCCGACCACGAACACGACCCGAGCGTGTCATCGGTGGGCATCGCCGTGGATGGAGCGGTCAACCTGATGGCGTTCCACCGCTGGATCAGCGAACTGCGCTCGTCCCAGGCCGATAACCTCTACCGCATGAAAGGCGTGCTCGCCGTGGCCAACGAAGACCAGCGCTACGTGCTGCAAGGCGTGCACAGCCTGGTGGAGTTCCGCGCCTCGACCGCCTGGGGCACGGAGCCCCGCTCGAGCAAGATCGTGTTCATCGGCCGCGACCTGGACCGCGCGGCGCTGAACCAGGGCTTTGCCGCCTGCCTGGCAGGCTGAACAAGGCATCGGAGCCGGTGGATGGCGGCTTCGGGCACGAATGACTGGAACGATCAATTGGCGGTGACCCGGTACCTGTGGCGAGGGAGCTTGCTCCCTCGCCACAGGTGTCTCATCACGGCATCAGGCAATTGATCGGCATCAGACGAATACCCCTCTCTACCGCATAAAAACAGCCAGAGGTGATTCACCATGTCGTCAGCCACTCCTTCCTCCACCGTGCACCCCGTCGACCGCGTTTTGCCGGTGCGACAGATGCTCACCCTCGGCCTGCAACACATGGCCGTCTCGTACATCGGCGCCATCGCCGTGCCGTTGATCGTTGCCAGTGCATTAAAAATGTCCCACGCCGATACCGTGGTGCTGATCAGTACCACGCTGTTCTGCTCGGGCATCGCCACCCTGTTGCAGACCGTCGGTTTCTGGAAATTCGGCGTGCGCCTGCCGATCCTGCAAGGTGTGGCGTTCAGCAGCGTCGGCCCGGTAATCGCCATCGGCAGCAACCCCGAGGTGGGCTTCCCCGGGGTCTGCGGCGCGGTGATCGGTGCCGGGATTTTCACCCTGCTGATGGCGCCGTTCGTGGGCCGTTTACGGCGGTTTTTCCCGCCGGTGGTGACCGGTTGCATCGTCACCGTGATCGGTCTGCAACTGTTCCCGATTGCCTATGAATGGGTCGGTGGCGGACGCAATGCGAGCAACTTCGGCGCGCCGGCCTTTCTCGCGGTGGCGGTGGTGGTGCTGCTGACCATTCTGCTGGTCAATCGCTATGGCAGCCCGCTGCTGCGAAACATGGCGGTGCTGGTGGGCATGCTGGTCGGCGCCGGTCTGGCCTACGGTCTGGGCATGGGCAATTTCCACAGTGTTGAAGAGGCCCCGTGGCTGACCGTGCCCTACCCGTTCTACTTCGGCCTGCCGACGTTCAGCCTGATCCCTATCGCGACCATGGTGGTGGTGATGATCGTGCAGATGGTCGAGTCGATGGGGCTGTTCGTGGCCATCGGCGACATCGTCGACAAACCGGTGGAAGACCAGCAAGTGGTCAACGGCCTGCGCGCCAATGGCCTGGCCAGCACCATCGCCGGAATGTTCGCCGCATTCCCGTTTATCGCCTTCATGGAAAACGTCGGCCTGGTGATCCTGACCGGCGTGCGCAGCCGTTGGGTGGTCGCCGTCAGTGGCCTGCTGATGTGTTCGATTGCGCTGGTGCCCAAGGCCGGGGCGATCATCGCCTCGATGCCGACGGCGGCGCTGGGCGGTGCCGGCATTGCCATGTTCGGCGTGGTCGCGGCGGCGGGTATCCAGACCCTGGCCAAGGTCGACTACGAACGCAATCGCTACAACGTGTTGATCGTCGGTTTCACCATCGCCGCCGCGCTGGTACCGGTGCTCGCCCCGACTCTGTTCAAACAACTGCCCGAGTGGTCACAGCCGTTCCTGCACAGCAGCGTGGTCATCGCCTGCCTGGTGTCGGTGCTGCTCAACGCAGCGCTCAATGGCGTCAGCGTGCCAGACACCACACCCGGCAAATCCGCCTCGCACATTCTCTGACTGGAGCCTGCCCATGACTCAACTTCAAAACATCCTGATCAAAAACCCGCTCGCGGTGATGACCGGCCTGCGCGGTCCGCGTGCCCGGGCCGGCGCGGTGGACATTCGCGTGGTCAACGGACGCATCGCCGAAATGGCCGCCGACCTTGAGCCACAACCCGGCGAACGGGTGATCGATGCGCACAACAGCGTGGTCTATCCGGGCTGGGTCAACACCCACCATCACCTGTTCCAGAACCTGCTCAAAGCCGTACCCGAAGGTTTGAATCAGGATCTGCAAGGCTGGCTGGCGAGTGTGCCCTACCCAAGGTTGAACCGCTTTACCCCGCAACTGGCGCGGATCGCCGCTCGGCTGGGCATGGTCGAATTGCTGTTGTCCGGGGTGACGACCTGCGCCGATCACCACTATCTCTACCATGCCCACGGCACCACCGAGACCGGGGACCTGCTGTTCGATCTGGCCGATGAGTTCGGCCTGCGCTTTGTGCTGTGTCGCGGTGGCGCACTGGAATCGGCGAGCGCGCACCCGGGCTTCTCGAAAACCGCGCTGCAACCGGAAAGCCTCGAGCAAATGGTCGGCGATATCGAGCGGCTGAAATCGCTGTATCACCAGGACACCCCGGACGCCCTGCGCCGAGTGGCCGTCGCGCCCACCACGCCGACCTTTTCGCTGCCGCCGACCCTGCTGCGCGAACTGGCGCACACCGCTCGCGGCCTCGGTTTGCGCCTGCACACACACCTGTCGGAAACCCAGAACTATGTGAGTTTCTGCCGCGACAAGTACAACTGCCTGCCGGTGGAATTCGTCGCCGAACACGAATGGCTCGGGCCCGACGTCTGGTTCGCCCACGCCGTGCACCTGCAACCGGGGGAAATCCGCATGCTCGCCCAGACCGGTAGCGGCGTCTCGCACTGCCCGGTGAGCAACGCGCGCCTGGGCAGCGGCGTCGCCCCGGTGCCGCAAATGTTTGAGGCCGGCGTGCCGATCTCCCTCGGCGTCGACGGCGTCGCGTCCAACGAATCCGGGAGCATGGTCGGCGAAGCCAACACCGCGTGGCTGATCCACCGCGCCGAACAAGGCGCCTCGGCGACCACCGCCGAAGACGTGATCCATTGGGGCACAGCGGGCGGCGCCCAGGTATTGGGACTGGGCGCGGTCGGTACACTGCAAGTCGGGCAAGCGGCAGATCTGGTGATCTACAGCCTCGACCATCCCCGCTTCTTCGGCTTCCACGATTGCGCGGTTGCACCCGTCGTCGCGGGGGAACCGATCACGGTGAAATACAGCCTGGTGGGCGGCCGGATCGTGGTCGATAACGGCGTGATTCCGGGGCTGGACATCGAACGGATGCGCGTCGAGGCGTGGGAAGGTGTGCAGGCGATGATGAATATCGAGGATTGATCCGATCTCACATTCAATGCAAAACCCTGTGGGAGCCGGCTTGCCAGCGATGGAGGGCGTTCAGTCAATGCAGCAGAGACTGACCCACTGCTATCGCTGGCAAGCCAGCTCCCACAAAACATTGAGTCATTCGCGAATTCGGGGTTTGTCGACTAACGTTATTCCCTCATCGGATTGAGCCCCTGCCAGCTTCACCGGGCTCTTGATCAAGGAGAGACTGATGACGTCGCGTCGCAACATCGAACAGACTTATCGCACCTGGTCCAGCCCGATTCTGCTGGAACTGAAAAAGCGTGAACACCAAATGGCGCCGGTCGAGCGTCAGGCACTGGAGAATGTTTTGGTCGAACGAAGGTTGCTGGATGTCGGCAACCCCAACGGCCCTGACCGACGTCAGGGCACTGCAAGTAAAAATGACCGGCCCGGATGATCAAACCAATTCGTTCCTGCAGGTGGCCACTAAAAGATCGCAGCCTTCGGCAGCTCCTACAGGTTGAATGCAATCCAACTGTAGGAGCTGCCGAAGGCTGCGATCTTTTGATCTTCAGGCCGCGCGCTGCCCCTCCGCCACCATCGCCGAAGCCGCCAACATCGCCCGCAACAACACCGCACACCCGGCCGCCAGATCATCCGGCGCGGCATTCTCGATTTCGTTGTGGCTGATGCCGCCTTCGCACGGCACGAAGATCATTCCGGCCGGGCCGAGTTCGGCGAGGAAGATCGCGTCGTGGCCGGCGCCGCTGACGATGTCCATGTGTGACAAGCCCAGGCCTTTCGCCGCGCCGCGCACGGCTTCGACGCAGCCCTTTTCGAAGTACAGCGGCGGGAAGTCGGCGGTCGGGGTCAGTTCATAGGTCAGGCCGTGTTCTTCGCAGGTCGCGTCGATGACCTGCTTCACTTCGGCAATCATCGAATCAAGGCGCTCTGGCTGCAGATGGCGGAAGTCGAGGGTCATGCGCACTTCGCCGGGGATGACGTTACGCGAGCCGGGATAGGCTTGCAGGCAACCGACGGTGCCGCAAGCGTGGGGTTGGTGGCCGAGGGCGGCGCGGTTGACTGCACCGACAATCACCGAGGCGCCGACCAGGGCGTCCTTGCGCAGGTGCATCGGCGTTGGCCCGGCGTGCGCTTCGACGCCGCGCAGTTTCAGGTCGAACCACTTCTGCCCAAGGGCGCCGAGGACCACGCCGATGGTTTTCTGTTCGTCTTCGAGAATCGGGCCTTGCTCGATGTGCGCTTCGAAGTAGGCGCCGACCTTATGCCCGCTGACTTTGCGTGACCCCGCGTAACCAATGGCGTTGAGCGCTTCGCCGACGGTGACGCCTTCGGCATCGACCTTGGCCAGGGTTTCTTCGAGGGTGAATTTCTCGGCGAACACGCCGGAACCCATCATGCACGGAGCAAAGCGCGAGCCTTCTTCGTTGGTCCAGACCACCACTTCCAGCGGTGCTTCGGTTTCCACGCCGAGGTCATTGAGGGTGCGCAGCACCTCGACGCCGGCGAGCACGCCGAAGCAGCCGTCGAATTTGCCGCCGGTGGGTTGGGTGTCGATGTGGCTACCGGTCATCACCGGCGGCAGGTTCGGGTTACGCCCCGGACGACGGGCGAAGATGTTGCCGACTGCATCCACCGTGACGCTGCATCCGGCGTCCTTGCACCACTGCACGAACAGGTCGCGGGCCTGGCGATCGAGGTCGGTCAGGGCCAGACGACAGACCCCGCCCTTGACCGTGGCACCGAGCTTGGCCAGTTCCATGAGCGAGGCCCAGAGGCGGTCGCGGTTGATGTGCTGATGGGTGGATTGCAGAACGTCTACGGCTGCGTTCATGTTGATCTCCTCAGGCAGTTTCTTAGGATATTTCTTTGGTGTTTTCCAGGCCGCCATCGCTGGCAAGCCAGCTCCCACAGGTTTTGAGTGAACTCATGGTTTGTGTACGACTTGATCCTTGTGGGAGCTGGCTTGCCAGCGATGAGGCCCTCCCTCACACCGGTGATTTCACGACCGAAGGCTGCGCCCGCATCACGCACAACCCGTAATAAATCACCCCGCCCAGCGCCGAGCCGGTAAACCAGCCGTAGCTGTAAAACCAGCTGAACGCATCGCTGCCCAGCGACAGCAGGGTCAGCACCACCGGCACGCCAAACGCGGCAAACCCGGCCCAGTTCCACGCCGGATAAACGTCATCGCGGTACAGCCCGGCCAGTTCCAGTTGCTGTTTCTTGATCAGGAAATAGTCCACCACCATGATCCCGGCGATCGGCCCGAGCAAGCTCGAATAGCCCAGCAGCCAGTTGGAATACACGGTTTCCAGGCTGACATCGGAAACGATCAGACCGAGCTTTTTCAGCAGCTCGTGGGCCATCAACGCCAGCCCGACGAAGCCGGTGAGCAACACCGCTTTGGTGCGGTTGATCACCTTGGGCGCGATGTTCTGGAAGTCGTTGGTTGGCGAAACAATGTTCGCCGCCGTGTTGGTCGACAGCGTGGCGATGATGATCAGCGCCATGGCCACCGCCACCCACAGCGGGCTCTGGATATGGCCGATCAGGCTGACCGGATCCGATACCGTGACACCGACCAGCTTCACCGACGCAGCGGTCATCACCACCCCCAGCGAAGCGAACAGGAACATGGTCAGTGGCAGGCCGAAAATCTGCCCGAGGATCTGGTCTTTCTGGCTTTTGGCGTACCGGCTGAAGTCGGGAATGTTCAGCGACAACGTGGCCCAGAAGCCGACCATCGCCGTCAGCCCCGCAGCGAAGTAACTGACCACGCTCGCGCCTTCGGGGCGTTTCGGTGGAATCGCCAGCAGCTCGCTCATCGACACATTGGGCATCGCCCACACCAGCAGGCCAATGCCGACTGCCACCAGCAGCGGCGCGGACAGGGTTTCCAGCCACTTGATCGACTCGGCACCACGGATCACCACCCACAGGTTCAGCGACCAGAAGATCATGAAGCCGATCACCTCCCCCGTGCCACCGAGGGATTTCCAGCCGTCGAAGATCGAGCCAAGAAACAGGTGAATCGCCAGCCCGCCAAACATCGTTTGAATCCCGAACCAGCCACACGCCACCAGCGCACGAATCAGGCACGGCACGTTGGAGCCGAGCACGCCGAATGACGAGCGCAGCAACACCGGGAACGGAATGCCGTACTTGGTGCCGGGAAAGGCATTGAGGGTCAGCGGGATCAGCACGATGACGTTGGCCAGCAGAATCGCCATCAGCGCTTCGCCGACGGTCAGGCCGAAATACGCGGTGAGCACGCCGCCAAGGGTGTAAGTCGGCACGCACACCGACATGCCGACCCACAACGCGGTGATGTGCCATTTGTTCCAGGTGCGTTCGCGCACCTTGGTCGGTGCCATATCGTGGTTGTAACGGGGACTGTCGAGGACGTCGCTGCCGGCTTCGAGTTCGAACAAGCCGTCGCGCTCGGTCACTTGCGATCTGTTCTGTTGCATGGCCGCTCCACTGTTCTTCTGATTATTTTTTTGCTCATCAGGCGGCTGCACACCAGGGTGCGAGCCGGACGATGGCCGGAGGAACTGACAACTTTCTTGCACCGGCCATGGTGTCAGCGGCGGCATCAATAAACGTGCCGGGTACTCCGTCTGACGCTCAGGCGGTGTTACAAACGCATTGCAACTTTCTGATAATTCACGCTTTTAATTATTCACCGGAGGAGTCCGCGAAAACCTGTCTGCACGCTCAGGCTAAACGTTTGCCAAGTTGTCCGAACTGTCAGGACTCAATCTGGTGCACTGCACTTTTTTTTCATTACGGGCGATCAACCGCAGCTCAACTTCAAGCAGCTGATTTCACATAGGAAATCTTGCTCATATTTCCATCCTGTCAAGTGCGTCAAAATGGTGAACAGCCTCACCATTTTGGTGATTTCAATTTTTTATCGTTATTTTTCAACAACTTAAAACAGAAATAAGCTTATAAAAAATAATCTTGATCAATTTGATAACTGCGACTAGCTTCTATTCCTGACAGCACTGACAGGAATATACCGATCAGCGTTGAACACCAATAAAACATTGAGAACCGGCACAAGTCGGTCATGCCTGCGAGGAACTCGGAATGTCTCTGTTGATCCGTGGCGCCACCGTTGTTACCCATGATGAAAGTTATCGCGCCGACGTCTATTGCGCCGACGGCGTGATCAAAGCCATTGGTCAAAACCTGGATATTCCCGCCGGTGCCGAAGTGCTCGACGGCAGCGGCCAATACCTGATGCCCGGCGGCATCGATCCACACACCCACATGCAATTGCCCTTCATGGGCACCGTGGCCAGTGAAGACTTTTACAGCGGCACCGCTGCGGGTCTGGCTGGCGGGACCACCTCGATCATCGACTTCGTGATTCCCAATCCGCAGCAGTCGTTGATGGAAGCGTTTCATCAGTGGCGTGGCTGGGCCGAAAAGTCCGCCTCGGACTACGGCTTTCACGTCGCGATCACCTGGTGGAGCGAGCAGGTGCGCGAGGAAATGGCCGAGCTGGTCAGCCATCACGGGATCAACAGCTTCAAGCATTTCATGGCCTACAAGAACGCGATCATGGCCGCCGACGACACGCTGGTGGCGAGTTTCGAGCGCTGCCTGGAACTCGGCGCGGTGCCGACCGTGCATGCGGAAAACGGCGAGCTGGTCTATCACCTGCAACGCAAGTTGATGGCCCAGGGCATCACCGGGCCAGAGGCGCATCCATTGTCACGGCCATCGCAGGTGGAAGGCGAAGCGGCGAGCCGGGCGATCCGTATTGCCGAGACCATCGGCACGCCGCTGTACCTGGTACACGTGTCGACCAAGGAAGCGCTGGACGAAATCACTTATGCCCGCAGCAAGGGCCAACCGGTGTACGGCGAAGTGCTGGCCGGGCATCTGCTGCTCGACGACAGCGTCTACCAGCACCCGGACTGGCAGACCGCCGCCGGTTATGTGATGAGCCCGCCGTTCCGCCCGCGCGGGCATCAGGAGGCCCTTTGGCATGGCCTGCAGAGCGGTAATCTGCACACCACCGCCACTGACCACTGCTGCTTCTGCGCCGAGCAAAAAGCCGCCGGGCGCGACGACTTCAGCAAGATCCCCAACGGCACCGCCGGCATCGAAGACCGCATGGCGGTGTTGTGGGATGAAGGGTTCAACAGCGGCCGTTTGTCGATGCAGGATTTCGTCGCCCTTACCTCCACCAATACCGCAAAAATCTTCAACCTCTATCCGCGCAAAGGCGCGATTCGCGTCGGCGCCGACGCCGACCTGGTGCTGTGGGACCCGCAAGGCACTCGCACCATTTCCGCCAAGACCCACCATCAGCAGGTGGACTTCAACATCTTCGAAGGCAAGACCGTGCGCGGCGTGCCAAGTCATACCGTCAGCCAGGGCAAAGTGGTATGGGCCGACGGCGATCTGCGCGCCGAGCGCGGCGCCGGGCGGTACATCGAACGACCGGCGTATCCGGCGGTATTTGATTTGCTGAGCAAGCGGGCTGAGATGCATAAGCCGACGGCTGTGAAACGCTGAAATCCAGGCCTTCGGCCTATCGCTGGCAAGCCAGCTCCCACAGGGATTCTGGGTGTTCGAAAAACCTTGTGGGAGCTGGCTTGCCAGCGATGAGGCCATCCCAAGCGACACAAAAACCACTGCCCATCAGAGGCAGAGAACCTCAATAACCGTGAGGCAAAAAACCGTGATCGAGACCCTGAACCATCTCCCGCACCCGCACGAAAGTGCGGCCGCCCTCGCCGGCCATTTCACTGATCTGGCGCCACCGCTCAACGCCCGGCAGGCACACCTGGAAGCCTCGCGCTGCCTGTATTGCTACGACGCGCCGTGCGTCAATGCGTGCCCCAGCGAGATCGATATTCCGTCGTTCATCCGCAACATCCATCAGGACAACGTGCCCGGTGCGGCGCAGAAAATCCTTTCGGCGAACATCCTCGGCGGCAGTTGTGCGCGGGTCTGCCCGACGGAAATCCTCTGCCAGCAAGCCTGCGTGCGCAACAACGCCCAGGAATGTGCGCCGGTGCTGATCGGCCTGCTGCAACGCTACGCCGTGGACAACGCGAATTTCACCGAGCACCCGTTCCAGCGTGCGGCCAGCACCGGCAAGCGCATCGCCGTGGTCGGCGCCGGGCCAGCGGGTTTGTCCTGCGCCCACCGCAGTGCGATGCACGGGCATGACGTGGTGATTTTCGAAGCACGGGAGAAGGCTGGCGGCCTCAATGAATACGGGATCGCCAAGTACAAACTGGTCGACGACTACGCGCAAAAGGAACTGGATTTCCTTCTGCAGATCGGCGGTATCGAAATCCGTCACGGACAGAAACTCGGCGAGAATCTGACCCTCAGCGAGCTGCATCAGCAGTTCGACGCGGTGTTCCTCGGCCTCGGCCTGAATGCCAGCAAACAGCTCGGCCTGCCCCACGAAGACGCCCCCGGCCTGCTCGCCGCCACTGACTACATCCGCGAACTGCGCCAGGCCGATGACCTGACGCAACTGCCACTGGCCGAACGCTGCATCGTCCTCGGCGCCGGCAACACGGCGATTGACATGGCCGTGCAAATGGCCCGTCTCGGAGCGCGTGACGTGAATCTGGTGTATCGCCGGGGTGCGGCGGACATGGGCGCGACCGGTCATGAACAGGACATTGCCAAGGCCAATCAGGTACGCCTGCTGACCTGGGCGCAACCGGAAGAAGTGCTGCTCGATGCGCAAGGCAAGGTGCGCGGCATGCGTTTCGCCCGCACGCAACGGGTCGACGGTCGCCTGCAAACCACGGGCGAAACTTTCGAACTGGCCGCCGACGCGATCTTCAAAGCCATTGGTCAGGCCTTCGACAGCAGCGCCCTCGCCGACCCGCTGGCCCGCGAACTCAAGCGTCAGGGCGAACGGATTCAGGTCGATGACAACCTGCGCACCAGCATTCCCGGTGTGTATGCCGGCGGCGACTGCACCAGCCTCGATCAGGATCTCACCGTGCAAGCCGTACAGCACGGCAAACTCGCCGCCGAGGCGATCAACGCGCAACTGATGCTCAACGTGGAGGCTGCGTAAATGGCCGATCTCTCGATTGTCTTCGCCGGTATCAAAGCCCCCAACCCGTTCTGGCTGGCCTCCGCGCCGCCGACCGACAAGGCCTACAATGTGGTCCGCGCCTTCGAGGCCGGCTGGGGTGGCGTGGTCTGGAAAACCCTCGGCGAGGACCCGGCAGCGGTCAACGTCTCGTCGCGCTACTCGGCGCACTACGGCAACAACCGCGAGGTGCTGGGGATCAACAACATCGAACTGATCACCGACCGCTCGCTGGAAATCAACCTGCGTGAGATCACTCAGGTGAAGAAGGACTGGCCGGATCGTGCGCTGATCGTCTCGCTGATGGTGCCGTGCGTGGAGGAGTCGTGGAAACACATCCTGCCACTGGTGGAGGCCACCGGCGCTGACGGCATCGAGCTGAATTTCGGTTGCCCGCACGGCATGCCCGAACGCGGCATGGGCGCGGCGGTGGGTCAGGTACCGGAATACGTCGAGCAGGTCACCCGCTGGTGCAAGACCTATTGCTCGTTGCCGGTGATCGTCAAGCTGACGCCGAACATCACCGACATCCGCGTCGCCGCCCGCGCGGCCCATCGCGGTGGCGCCGATGCGGTGTCGCTGATCAACACCATCAACTCGATCACCAGCGTCGACCTGGAACACATGGTCGCCCTGCCCACCGTCGGCAGCAAAAGCACCCACGGCGGTTATTGCGGCTCAGCGGTCAAACCGATTGCGCTGAACATGGTCGCCGAGATCGCCCGTGATCCGCAGACTCAAGGCCTGCCGATCTGCGGCATTGGTGGCATCGGCAGTTGGCGTGACGCGGCGGAGTTCATGGCGCTGGGCAGCGGCGCGGTGCAGGTGTGCACGGCGGCGATGCTTCACGGCTTCCGGATTGTCGAGGAGATGAAGGACGGGCTGTCGCGCTGGATGGACAGTCAGGGTTACGCCAACATCGCCGAGTTTTCCGGGCGTGCGGTGGGCAACACCACTGACTGGAAATACCTCGACATCAACTATCAGGTCATTGCCAGGATTGATCAGGACGCGTGCATCGGTTGCGGGCGTTGCCACATTGCTTGCGAGGACACGTCACACCAGGCGATCAGCAGCCTCAAGCAGGCCGACGGCACGCATAAATATGAAGTGATTGATGAGGAATGTGTCGGGTGCAATCTGTGCCAGATCACCTGCCCGGTGGCGGACTGCATCGAGATGGTGCCGATGGAGACCGGCAAGCCGTTTCTGGACTGGAATCATGATCCGCGCAATCCGTACCATGTCTCACCCTAGGCCAGGTAGCGTCTGAACAGACGCCTTCGCGAGCAAGCTCGCTCCCACAGGGTTCTCTGGTGTTCATGACACTTGAGGACAACCCGAAAACCTGTGGGAGCGGGCTTGCTCGCGAAGGGGTCGGCAGTCACAACACATGGCTCAAGGTTCTAATCCGATCCCGCGCAAAATCACACTGGTCACCGTCTGCACCGCACGCTCGAACTGCATGTCCGACAGCGGCTGATGCTCGTTGAGAATATTCACCTGATGATCGAAGTCGGCGTAATGCTGGGTCGAGGCCCAGATCATGTACAGCAGGCTCGACGGCTCCACCGGCAGAATCCGCTTGTCCTCGACCCACTGGCGGATCTTCGCTTCCTTCATTTTCGCCCAGTCGTACAGGCTCAGATCCAGCGCTTCACCCAAGGTCGGCGCACCGTGGATGATCTCGTTGGCCCAGACTTTCGAACCATAAGGCCGGCTGCGCGAGTGGTTCATCTTGGCGCGGATGTAGCTGCTGAGCACCACCCGTGGATCGTCGAACATCTCAAAGCACAGCGCGTCCTGCTTCCACACCTCCAGCAGGTCGAACAGCACCGCGCTGTACAGTTCGCTCTTGGTGGAAAAGTAGTAATGCAAGTTGGAGCGCGGCAGTTGCACTTCGGCGGCGATGTCGGCCATGGCGGTGCCGCCGAAGCCTTTTTCGGCGAAGACTTTTTCCGCCGCCAACAGGATTTTCTCGACGTTACTGCGACGGATCTCGATCTTGTGATTGCCCATGAGGGCTCCCTGACAACGACGTTGTTGAAGACTAGCATCCGCTCTGGCCTCGGGGCGACCGCTGCAAACAAAACTTCGTATGAAGGCCGGCGCATGGCTAAACTGGCGCTTCTTTGTCCTGCCTCAGAGGTACCCGCGATGCTGTTCAAGAACGTCCTGACCACCACTGCCCTGCTCGCTTCGCTGTGCGCCGCATCCTCCGTTTTTGCCCACGCCCACTTGAAAAGCCAGACCCCGGCCGCCGACAGCACCGTCGCCGCGCCGGCCGATCTGCGCCTGACCTTTTCCGAAGGCGTCGAGGCCAGCTTCACCAAAGTCAGCCTGACCCACGACGGCGCCCCGGTCGCGATCAAACCGCTGACCACCGAAGGCGACAAGAAAACCCTGATCGTCACCCCCGCCGCACCACTCAGTGCCGGTGAATACAAAGTCGAATGGCATGCGGTGTCGGTCGACACGCACAAGAGCGAAGGCGCCTACCAGTTCAAGGTCGGCCAGTAATTCATGAGTGAAGCGCTGGTGCTGTGCCGCTTCGTGCATTTCAGCGCGGTGTTGATGCTGTTCGGCGCCTGGCTGTTTCGGCCGTTGCTGCTCAAGGCACCAGTGCCGACATTGGATCGGCATCTGGCGCGACTGGCGCGTTGGCTGACCGCGATTGCCTTGGTCAGCGGCGTGACCTGGGCGCTGTTGATCACCGCGAGCATGGCCGGTTCGGCGGCGGCAGCGTTCGATCCGGACACTGTTGGCGTGGTGCTCGGCAACACCTTTTTCGGCCAGGTCTGGCGCTGGCATCTGCTGATCAACGCGCTGTTGCTGGCATTGCTGTTCACGCCGTGGCGATCGAGCCTGCCGCTGCGTCTGGGCTTGAGCGCGCTGCTCCTGGCGACCCTGGCGCCGGTCGGTCACGGCGCGATGCTCGACGGCCTCAGCGGGCAACTGCTGATCCTCAACCAGATCGTTCACCTGACCTGCGTCGCTGCATGGCTCGGCGGTCTGTTGCTGCTGGTATTGATCCTGCGCCAACCCGACGAAACGATGAGCCGGATCCTGCAACGCTTCAGCGGTGTCGGTTATGCCATCGTCGGCGGGCTGCTGATTACCGGACTGATCAACGTGCGCGTGCTGACCGGGCAATGGTGGCCGACGCCGCTGTTCAGTGGCTTTGCCCTGATCCTGCTGATCAAGGCGTTGCTGGTGCTGGGCATGCTCGCGCTGGCGCTGTTCAATCGCTTGCGGATTGATGATTGCGAACAGCGGATGGGCGCACTCAAGCGCAGTGTGTTGCTGGAGTGGTTGTTGGGGATGGGTGCGGTGGCGGCGGTCTCCCTTCTCGGTACTCTGCCACCGATGATTGCAGCCTGAAGCCCCCCTGTGGGAGCTGGCTTGCCAGCGATGGCGGTGTGTCAGGAACAGATATTTCGGATGTACCGACGTCTTCGCTGGCAAGCCAACTCCCACAAGGTTTTGTGTAGATCAATGCGGTTGTGTGTCACCCGCTGCAGTGTCGATGCTGACCACCACCGACATCCCCGGGCGCAAGCGTTCCTCTTCCTGCTGATCCGGATCGATGGTGATCCGCACCGGCACGCGCTGGGCGATTTTCACGAAGTTGCCCGTGGCGTTATCCGCCTGCAGCAGGGCGAACTCCGAACCGGTGCCGGGCGAAATGTGCTGCACATGCCCGGTGAACTGGCGGTGGTTCAGCGCATCAACGGTGAAGCGCACCGGCTGCCCGACACGCACGTTGTCCATCTGGGTTTCCTTCATGTTGGCGATCACCCATTTCTGATTTGGCACCAACGCCATCAGTTGCGCCCCTGAGTTGACGTAAGCGCCGAGGCGCACGCCGATCTGCCCGAGCTGGCCATCACGCGGGGCGACGATGCGCGTATTCGACAAGTCGATCCGCGCCAGTTGCACCGCCGCTTCAGCGCTGGCCACCGAGGCTTCCAGCGAACCGCGATTGACGATCACCGTCTGCAGATCCTGCCGGGCGATTTCCAGATTGGCCTTGGCCTGCGCCACCGCCGCAATGCTCTGCGCATTGGCCGCGAGCGTCACGTCCATCTCGCGTTTCGACACCGAGCCGTCACTCACCAGCTCCTTGTTACGCCGCAGATCCGCCTCGCTTTTGCGCAACTGCGCCTCGCTGTCGGCCACCACCGCCTGACGCAGTTTGATCGTCGCTTCGGCGCTGTTGCGTTGCTGCACCACGTTGGCCAGCGCGGCTTTCTGCACCGCCAGTTGCGCCAGCGACTGGTCGAGGCGCTGCTGATAAATCCGGTCGTCCAGGCGCACCAGCAAATCACCGGCCTTCACGTACTGGAAATCCTGCACCGGCACCTCGAACACGTAACCGCTGAGCTGCGGGCCGATGATCGTCACCTGACCGCGCACCAACGCGTTTTCAGTGGTTTCGACCGCACTGCTGAACGGCGGCAGCTGCCAGGCGTAGAGCACGATCAGCACACCGACGATGGCAATCGCGGCAAAGCCCAGTGACGAGATGATCCGTACCCGCAACGAGCGCGGCTCGGTGTTCGGCGAGGACGGCGGCGCCACGCCTTCCGGGGTGGCGGCGATGGCATTGGTGGTTGTGGTGGTCGGTTCGGTCATGAATGGGAGGCACCGTCAGGAGGTACGGAAGGCGCTGGGTCGACGGCTTTGGTGGTGCTCATCAGCCACAGCGCACGAATGGACAGCCAGATCATGGTCAGCACCGCAATCACGGCGATCAGCATGAACACATCGTTATAGGCCAGCACGTTGGCTTCGCGAGTCGCGGCATTCGCCAGGCTGCGAATCCCGGCCAGATTGCGCAGGCTCGGGTCGGCCAGCAAGCTGCCATAGGCCGAACTGCCGCTTTGTACGCGCGCAGCCACCAGCGGATCGGACAGCGTCAGGTGCTCGACCAGGTGGCTGGAGTGGAATTTCTCGCGCACGATCTGGAACGTGCCCAACAACGCCGCGCCGAGCAGGCCGCCGAGGTTGTTGCAGATCCCGAACAACACCGAAAAACTCACCAGATTGCGCGGGTTGGTCAACACGTTGCGGGTGCCGAAAACCATGGTCGGTCCCAGAAAAAACGTGCTGCCGAAGGCCAGCAGGAACTGGCTGAAATACAGGTTTTGCGGACGGGTCAGGTTGTTGGAAAAACTGTCCATCACCGAGCCGGTGGCCATCAGCGCCAGCGAGATGATCAGCGGCATCAGCAGATGCTTGGGGTCGATGGTCAGCGCACTGGTCGCCAGCCCGGCGATGCTGCCGATCAGCATCACCACGTAGAGGCTGTGCAGTTGCTCATAACCCATATTGAGGTTCTGCATGAAACCGACCGCGCCGGTGGACTGCTCCGAGGTGACCATGCGAATCAGGGTCACCGCCAGCGCCAGGCGGATCATCGTGCCGCTGCCGAGCCAGCGGGTCATCAGCATCGGGTTGCTGCGATTGTGTTCAATCGCCAGGCCGGCGAGGATCAGGGCAATCGAGGCCGCCAGCGCATAGCCGATCCAGTTGGCCTCCAGCCACCAGTCGATCCGCCCCAGCGACAACACCGCGCAGAGCAGTGCCACGCCGCTGGCGAGGATGGCGAAGGTCAGAAAGTCCAGCGGCTCGAAGGTTTTGAAGCGGTCACCGGGCGGCAACTTGAGCAGCAACACGCAGCCCAGCGACAGCAGCGCCATGCCCAGCTCGAACAGGTACAAGCCACGCCATTCGGCAATCTGCAGCAAGTCTTCGGAGAACAATCGCGCCAGCGGCAAAGCCAGTTGCGAGGCGCCGAGGCCCAGCACCAGCGCCTTCAGCCGCCACTTGGCCGGAAACGCCTGAACCATGTAATACAGACCCAGCGAACTCAGCGCCGCACCGACCATGCCGTGCGCCGCGCGCACGGCGATGGCCGAGCTCAGGTCATTGACGAACAGGTGGCCGAAGGTCACCAGCGCATACAACACCAGAAACACTTCGGTGAATGCACGCAGGCCGAACTGCTGACGAAACTTCACCAGCAACAGGTTCATCGACACGTTGGTCATCACGTACGCGGCCGGCAGCCAGGCCATCTCCGCCGTGGTCGCGCCCAGCGCACCTTGCAGGTAAGGCAGGTTGGCGACCACCAGCGAGTTGCCCAGACCACCGGTCACCGCCACCAACAGCCCGACCAGCGCATAGGCCAGGCGCTTGGGGTTGGAGTGCAGCGGCGTCGAGGGGGAACCGGGCAGACTGGGCTTCTCGTGCGGCTGCCAGTTGCGCGGGGCGTATCGATCCATTGAAAGACCTTGTGCTTGTGTTGCCGGGAGTTTGCCGCAAATGTTGCGGCAAACCCACAATCCTGTGGGAGCTGGCTTGCCAGCGATGGCGGCAGTCGGCTCGGCAAGAGGGTGACCGGCAGCCCGCTCCCACTGGTTCGCGGTGGATTCGTAAATTCTGTTTAAAGGTCTTCTTGCCCGCAACGGATTTTTCCCGCGCCGGGCAACTGCCACCCTTGCAGCCCTTCTCAACCTGCAAGGTGCCCGTTATGACCACGCCCCACCGGCAACGCTCCCCACGCTTTTTAAAAAACCTTGTGGCGGCCGCCCTGCTGCTGCCGGCCCTCGCCTTCGCTCAGGAACGCCCGTGGCCGGACGGTTCGCAACTGGTGATCTCGGTGTCGATGCAATTCGAAACCGGCGGTCAGCCCGAAGGCGCGGAAAGCCCGTTCTCCGGCACGCCGCTGCCCAAGGGTTATCCGGATCTGCCGGCGCAGACCTGGTTTGATTATGGCTACAAGGAAGGCTTGTGGCGGATGCTCGACCTGTGGGATCGCACCGGCATCAAGGTCACCTCGCATGTGGTCGGCGAAGCGGCGCTCAAACACCCGGAACTGGCGAAAGCGATTGCTGCGCGCGGCCATGAACTGGCGGCCCATGGCATGCGTTGGGCCGATTCCTACAACATGCGTTACGACCAGGAAAAACAGTTCATCGGCGACGGTGTCAACGCGGTGGAAAAACTTACCGGCCAGCGCTCGGTGGGTTACAACGCCAATTGGCTGCGGCGCAGCCCCAATACGCTGAAGGTTCTGCAAGACCTGAACTTCACCTATCACATCGATGACGTCAGCCGCGACGAACCGTTCGTGACCATGGTCCGTGGACGCAAATTTGCCGTGGTGCCGTATACCTTGCGCAACAACGACATCGTGTTGATCGAGGGTCGGCATTTCTCCGCCGAGCAGTTCTATCAGCAACTGGTGCTGGAATTTGATCGCCTGTACGCCGAAGGCGCGAGCCAGCGACGGATGATGTCGGTGAGTCTGCACGACCGCATCGGCGGCACGCCGGCGATGGTCGAAGCGATGGAGCGGTTCATTCGTTATGCGCAGGCGCATCCGAAGGTGAGTTTCATGCGCAAGGATCAGATCGCGCAGGTTGTGCTGACCGAGAAAAATCCTTTGATTGATTGAGGAGCAAAATCAAAAGATCGCAGCCTGCGGCAGCTCCTACAAGGTGTACACCATTCCCATGGAGCTGCCGCAGGCTGCGATCTTTTCAGGCGCGCAACAACATATACCCCGCCACCACCAGACACACACTGGCAAACCCCACTTGCAACGTCCGCGCCGGCACCCGCGCACAAAGCTTGCGCCCGATGATCATGCCGACGATGCTGGCGACGATAAACGCCGCGCCCTGTGCGTCAATCCGCACGCCTGCGTGAAACGATCCGATCACGCCAATCGCCGAAATCAGACTGATCACCATCAGCGACGTCGCCACGATCCCGCGCATCTGCACATCGGTCAGTTGCTTGAACGCCGGCACGATCAGGAATCCACCGCCGACGCCAAGCAAGCCCGAAACCACACCCGTCACCGCGCCCAGCGCCGCAAGAGTCGCAGTGCATTTGGCGGTCCAGTCGAAGCGCCCGGTCTGTTCATTGAGCATGCAGTTCTTCTGCCCCCAGCTCGCATGGCCATGGTCGCTCGGCCCCTCTTGCGCACGCTCGCGGCGCAACATCCGCCAGGCCACCATGACCATCAGCAGGCTGAAGAGGATCATCAGAATTTTCTCCGGCAACTGATGCGCGAAATAGATCCCCAGCGGCGAAAACACCGCGCCGAGCGCGGCAATCAGCAGTGCCGCGCGATAGCGCACCAGGCCATGACGCAAACCGTCAATGGCACCGACGGCTGCCGCACTGCCCACGGCGAACAACGCCACGGGCGCAGCCTGGGTCATGCTCCAGCCGAGGCCGAGCACCAGCGCCGGCACCGCGAGAATCCCGCCGCCCGCCCCGGTCAGCCCGAGAATCAGCCCCATCAACACGCCAAACAGACTTGCCAGCAACATAGGGAGTTCTCAGTCGACTTTGGACAAACCGGTCAGCCACTCGCGGCCCTTGAGCATGCCGTTCCAGTAGAACCACGGCAGCAGCGTCGCCTTGAGGAACCACGCCGAGCGGCGCGGCACGGTCGCATCGAGGGCGAAGGTCGGCAGCAACTTCCCGCCGTAACCGAACTCGGCGAGGATCACCTTGCCCTTCTCCACCGTCAGCGGGCAGGAACCGTAGCCGTCGTACTTCAGTGGCAGCGGCTGCCGCTTGCGCAGCGCCAAGAGGTTTTCGGCGACGACCACGATCTGCTTGCGCACGGCCGCAGCGGTTTTTGCGTTAGTGGTGCCGCAGATGTCACCGAGGCCAAACACCTCGGGGTAACGCGGATGTTGCAGGCTGTGCGGATTGACTTCGCACCAGCCGGCGGTGTCGGCCAGCGGGCTCTGGGCGATGAAGTCCGGCGCGACTTGCGGCGGCACAACATGCAGCAGGTCAAAGGTTTTCGCCTGTGTGGTGACGTTGCCGTCAGCGTCCTTGATCTCGAACCAGGCGGTTTTCGCCGGGCCGTCGACCCTGACCAGATTGCTGTTGAAGGCCAGTTGCGCGTTGTACTTCTCGATGTACTTCATCAGCGGCGGAACGAAGGTCGCGACACCGAAGAGTGCGGCACCGGCCAGGTTGAACTCGACGTTAACGTTGTTCAGCACAGCGGTTTTGCGCCAGTGATCGCACGACAGGTACAACGCTTTCTGCGGCGCGCCGGCGCATTTGATCGGCATCGCCGGCTGGGTGAACAACGCCTTGCCGCCGCGCAGTTTCTGCACCTGATCCCAGGTGTATTGCGCATGCTGATAGCTGTAGTTGGACGTCACGCCATGCTGGCCGAGGCTTTCCTGCAGGCCTTCGATCTTCTCCCAGGCCAGACGCAGGCCGGGACAGACGATCAGGTTCTGGTAGCTGACGCGGCGTCGATCGTTGAGCGTGAGTTGACGGGTGTCGGGATCCACCGCTGTCACCGCCGCCTGAATCCAGGTGCCCTGACGCGGCATCACTTTGCTCATCGGCCGCGCAGTGTCCTTGACGTCATAGGCGCCACTGCCGACCAGCGTCCATGCCGGTTGGTAGTAGTGCTGGGCGCTTGGCTCAATCACGGTGACTTTAAGAGTGGGATCACGCTTGAGCAGACTGGCGACGAAGCCGATGCCGGCGGTGCCGCCGCCGATGACCACGATGTCTGCACTGATGGATGGGCCCCAGTGTTGATCGTTCATTGCTTGTTCCTTATTGCTGCACGCAAGGATTTTTTCGAATCAAACCACTAAACCTGTGGGAGCTGGCTTGCCAGCGATAGGGACTTGTCAACCGCTATTGATGGCGACTGACACTCCGCCATCGCTGGCAAGCCAGCTCCCACAGGTTTTGTATTGTGTTGGCTGACATTTATGGGTGGCCCCAGCTCTTGAGCACCGCCCCGCAATACAGTCCGGACAGGGTCTTCATCACCTGAATCACTTCAGGGCTGGCCAGGCCGTAAAAGATGTATTTGCCTTCGCGGCGGGTCGCCACCAGGCCTTCGTCGCGCAGGATGCCCAGTTGCTGGGACAGCGTCGGCTGGCGCACGCCGGTGATTTTTTCCAGCTCGCCGACGTTGCGTTCGCCCTGAGTCAGCTGGCACAGGATCAACAGGCGATCCTCATTGGCCAGCGCCTTGAGCAGCGCGCAGGCCTTGGAGGCGGACGCCCGCAGTTGGGCGACTTCACATTCGGTCAGACTGGATTGCATTTGCACGATGCCTTCAACGTCACTTAAGCTGCGAACATTATGTTTTTAGATAAAGTGTTGCAACCCATTTCCCTGATTCAGGTTGGTGTCCATGCCCGCGCAGATTGAAGCTTTCCTCGACCCCGCCTCTTCGACCTACAGCTATGTGGTCTATGAAGCCGATGGCGGGCAATGTGCAATCGTCGATCCGGTGCTTGATTACGACGGCGCTGCCGGTCGTACCTGCACCATACAGGCCGACAAAATCATCGCCTTCGTCCGTGACCACCGCCTGCAGGTGCAATGGCTGCTGGAAACCCACGCCCACGCCGACCACCTGTCCGCCGCGCCGTACCTGCGCCGCGAACTGGGCGGCAAGATCGCCATCGGTCAGTCGATCAGCAAAGTGCAGAATGTGTTCAAGGCGCTGTTCAATCTGGAGCCGGAGTTCTGCGTCGACGGCTCGCAGTTCGATCACCTGTTCGCGCCGAACGAGTCGTTCAGGATCGGCAACCTCAAAGCCACCGCCCTGCACGTCCCCGGCCACACCCCGGCAGACATGGCTTACCTGATCGACGGCGAACAGATTCTGGTCGGCGACACGCTGTTCATGCCCGACGTCGGCACCGCCCGCTGCGACTTCCCCGGCGGCGACGCACATCAGCTGTTCAACTCGATCCACAAACTGCTGGCCTTCCCGGCCAGCGTCAAACTCTACGTTTGCCACGATTACCCGCCAGAAGGCCGCGCCGCGCAGTGCCAGACCACCGTTGGCGAACAGCGCAAGAGCAATATTCATGTGCATGACGGGATCGACGAGGCGGCGTTTGTCGAGATGCGCACCAAACGCGATGCCGGGTTGGGCATGCCGACGCTGTTGCTGCCGGCGATTCAGGTGAATGTGCGGGCGGGGAATTTTCCGGCGGCCGAGGACAATGGTGTGGTTTACCTGAAGGTGCCGATCAACAAGCTATAAAAGCAAAAGATCGCAGCCTGCGGCAGCGCCTACACAGGGCACACATAAACGGTGTCCCTGTAGGAGCTGCCGCAGGCTGCGATCTTTTGATCTTCAAGAACCCAGCGTCAACCCATTCGCCGGCAATGGCAGCGCCGTCTTGTAGCGCACCTGCTTCAAGGCAAAACTCGACCGGATGTTCGCCACCCCCGGCACCTTGGTCAGAAAGTCCATCATGAAGCGCTCCAGCGCCTGAATCGTCGGCACCAGCACCCGGATCAGGTAGTCCGGGTCGCCGGCCATCAGGTAGCACTCCATCACCTCGGGGCGGTCGGAAATCGCCTCTTCGAAATGCTGCAACGCTTCCTCGACCTGTTTCTCCAGGCTGACGTGAATGAACACGTTCACATGCAGCCCCAGCAGATCGGCATCCAGCAGCGTCACCTGCTCGCGAATCAAACCCAATTCCTCCATCGCCTTGACCCGGTTGAAACACGGGGTCGGCGACAGGTTCACCGAGCGTGCGAGGTCGGCGTTGGTGATGCGCGCATTCTCCTGAAGGCTGTTGAGAATGCCGATGTCGGTACGGTCCAGTTTGCGCATGAGACAAAACCACCTGTTTTTTATGTTTATGCAGAATTTCTATCTGCAAATCATCTCCAGTGCAACGAAACAGAGAGAAATATTCTTCTCGGCCGAGCCTATGATTGTTGTAGGACAAGATTTCTTTCACCCAAGAATGATTGCCAGCTCACTACAAGAAATTCACAAGATCGAGCGTAGAAGCCATGACCCAAGCGTATGAACCGCTGCGTCTGCACGTCCCTGAACCCTCGGGCCGCCCAGGCTGCAAAACCGACTTCTCCTACCTGCATCTGACCGATGCCGGCACGGTGCGCAAACCTTCCATTGACGTCGAACCCGCCGACACCGCCGACCTGGCGCGTGGGCTGATTCGGGTGCTCGACGATCAGGGCAACGCCCTCGGTCCCTGGGCTGAAAATGTGCCAGTCGACATCCTGCGCAAGGGCATGCGCGCCATGCTCAAGACGCGGATTTACGACAACCGCATGGTAGTCGCCCAGCGCCAGAAAAAAATGTCGTTCTACATGCAAAGCCTTGGCGAAGAAGCCATCGGCAGCGCCCAGGCCCTGGCCTTGAACATCGACGACATGTGCTTCCCGACCTACCGTCAGCAAAGCATCCTGATGGCCCGCGAAGTACCGCTGGTCGACCTGATCTGCCAGCTGCTGTCCAACGAGCGCGATCCGCTCAAGGGCCGGCAGTTGCCAATCATGTACTCAGTCAAGGACGCCGGCTTCTTCACCATCTCCGGCAACCTCGCCACTCAGTTCATTCAAGCCGTCGGCTGGGGCATGGCCTCGGCGATCAAGGGCGACACGAAAATCGCCTCGGCCTGGATCGGTGACGGCGCCACCGCCGAATCGGACTTCCACACCGCCCTCACCTTCGCTCACGTTTACCGCGCGCCGGTGATCCTCAACGTGGTCAACAACCAGTGGGCGATCTCGACCTTCCAGGCCATCGCCGGGGGTGAAGCCACCACTTTCGCCGGACGCGGCGTTGGTTGCGGCATCGCCTCGCTGCGGGTCGATGGCAACGACTTCTACGCGGTCTACGCCGCTTCCGCCTGGGCTGCCGAACGCGCCCGGCGCAACCTCGGCCCGACCATGATCGAATGGGTCACCTACCGCGCCGGCCCGCACTCGACCTCCGACGATCCGTCGAAATACCGTCCTGCCGACGACTGGAGCCACTTCCCGCTGGGCGACCCGATTGCCCGCCTGAAACAACACCTGATCAAGGTTGGCCACTGGTCGGAAGAAGAGCACGCCGCCGTCAGCGCCGAACTCGAAGCCGAGGTGATTGCCGCGCAGAAACAGGCCGAACAGTACGGCACCCTCGCCGGCGGGCAGATTCCAAGCGCCGCGACCATGTTCGAAGACGTCTACAAAGAGATGCCGGAGCACTTGAAGCGCCAGCGTCAGCAGTTGGGGATCTGACATGAACGATCACAACAACAATATTCAGTTGGAAACCGCCATGACCACGACCACCATGACCATGATCCAGGCCCTGCGCTCGGCCATGGATGTGATGCTTGAGCGTGACGACAATGTGGTGGTGTTCGGGCAGGACGTCGGCTACTTCGGCGGCGTGTTCCGTTGCACCGAAGGCCTGCAGACCAAGTACGGCACCTCGCGGGTATTCGACGCACCGATCTCCGAAAGCGGCATCGTCGGTGTGGCGGTAGGCATGGGCGCCTACGGCTTGCGTCCGGTCGCCGAAATCCAGTTTGCCGACTACGTGTACCCGGCGTCCGACCAGATCATTTCCGAAGCGGCGCGTCTGCGTTATCGCTCTGCCGGCGAGTTCACCGCGCCGATGACCCTGCGCATGCCTTGCGGCGGCGGCATCTACGGCGGCCAGACCCACAGCCAGAGTATCGAGGCGATGTTCACTCAGGTGTGCGGCCTGCGCACCGTGATGCCGTCCAATCCGTATGACGCCAAAGGCCTACTGATCGCCTCCATCGAAAACGATGACCCGGTGATCTTCCTCGAGCCAAAACGCCTGTACAACGGCCCGTTCGACGGCCACCACGACCGCCCGGTAACCCCGTGGTCGAAACACCCGCAAGCCCAGGTGCCGGACGGTTATTACACCGTGCCGCTGGACGTCGCCGCGATCACCCGTCCAGGCAAGGACGTGACCGTGCTCACTTACGGCACTACCGTTTACGTGTCGCAAGTGGCTGCTGAAGAATCCGGCGTGGATGCCGAAGTCATCGACCTGCGCAGCCTGTGGCCGCTGGACCTGGACACCATCGTCAAATCGGTGAAAAAAACCGGTCGTTGCGTGGTGGTGCACGAAGCCACCCGCACCTGCGGTTTCGGCGCCGAGCTGGTAGCGCTGGTGCAAGAGCATTGCTTCCATCACCTGGAAGCGCCGATCGAACGCGTCACCGGTTGGGACACCCCCTACCCGCACGCGCAAGAGTGGGCGTATTTCCCAGGGCCGTCCCGAGTGGGCGCGGCGTTGAAACGGGTCATGGAGGTCTGAATGGGCACGCACGTTATCAAGATGCCGGACATCGGCGAAGGCATCGCAGAAGTAGAGCTGTCGCAGTGGCACGTCAAGGTCGGCGATCTGGTGGTTGAAGACCAGGTGCTGGCGGACGTGATGACCGACAAGGCAATGGTCGATATTCCCTCGCCGGTGCACGGAAAGGTCATTGCGCTCGGCGGTCAACCAGGGGAAGTGATGGCGGTCGGCAGTGTGCTGATCAGCATCGAAGTGGAAGGCGCCGGGAACCTGAAAGAGTCAGCCGCACCAGCACCGGTTGCTGCGAAAGAGCCGCCTGCTGCGCCGAAAGTTGAAGCCGCAGTCGAGAGCAAACCTGCCGCCGCTGCTGCGCCGCGTTCCGCACCGGTTTGCCAAGGCCCGATGGTTGCCCGCGAGGCTGATGAACGTCCGCTGGCTTCGCCGGCCGTGCGCAAACATGCGCTGGATCTGGGCATTCAGCTGCGTCTGGTACGCGGCACTGGCCCGGCCGGTCGTGTGCTGCACGAAGACCTCGACGCTTATTTGGCCCAAGGTCAATCAAACGCTTCGGCACCGGCAACCGCCGCGTACGCCCAGCGTCACGATGAAGAACAGATTCAAGTAATCGGCATGCGCCGCAAGATTGCCCAGCGCATGCAGGACGCCACCCAGCGTGCCGCGCACTTCAGTTACGTCGAGGAAATCGACGTCACCGCGATTGAAGAGCTGCGCGCGCATCTGAATGAAAAACACGGTACCAGCCGGGGCAAGTTGACCTTGCTGCCGTTCCTCGTCCGCGCCCTGGTCGTTGCCCTGCGCGACTTCCCGCAGATGAACGCCCGTTACGACGACGAAGCCCAGGTCATCACCCGCCTCGGCGCAGTGCATGTCGGCGTCGCCACGCAAAGCGATGTCGGCCTGATGGTGCCAGTAGTGCGTCACGCCGAAGCGCGCAGCCTGTGGGACAGCGCCGCAGAAATCTCGCGTCTGGCCAATGCTGCCCGCAATGGCAAGGCCAGTCGCGACGAATTGTCCGGCTCGACCATCACCCTGACCAGCCTCGGTGCGCTGGGCGGCATCGTCAGCACGCCGGTGCTGAACCTGCCGGAAGTGGCCATCGTCGGCGTGAACAAAATCGTCGAACGGCCAATGGTCGTCAAAGGCCAGGTGGTGATCCGCAAGATGATGAACCTCTCCAGCTCCTTCGATCACCGCGTGGTCGACGGCATGGACGCGGCGCTCTTCATCCAGGCCATTCGTGGTCTGCTCGAACAACCCGCGACCCTGTTTGTGGAGTGACGCCATGCAAACCTTGAACACCACGCTGCTGATCATCGGCGGCGGCCCCGGCGGTTACGTCACGGCGATTCGCGCCGGACAACTGGGCATTTCGACGATTCTGGTCGAGGGCCAAGCGCTGGGCGGCACCTGCTTGAACATCGGCTGCATTCCGTCAAAAGCGCTGATTCATGTAGCCGAGCAGTTTCACCAGACTCAACACCACAACCAGCATTCGGCACTGGGCATCAGCGTTTCCGCGCCGACCCTCGACATCAACAAGAGCGTCGAGTGGAAGGACGGCATCGTTGATCGCCTGACCACCGGCGTCGCCGCGCTGCTGAAAAAGAACAAGGTCCAGGTCATCCATGGCTGGGCCAAAGTCATCGACGGCAAAACCGTCGAGGTCGGCGATACACGCATCCAGTGCGAGCATCTGGTGCTGGCCACCGGTTCAACCAGCGTCAACCTGCCGATCCTGCCAATCGGCGGGCCGATCATCTCCTCCACCGAAGCGCTGGCACCGAAGTCAGTGCCCAAACGTCTGGTGGTGGTCGGCGGCGGTTATATCGGTCTGGAGCTGGGCATTGCTTACCGCAAGCTCGGCGCCGAAGTCAGCGTGGTCGAGGCGCAGGATCGGATCCTGCCGGCCTATGACGCCGAGCTGACGCAACCGGTGCACGAAGCGCTGAAACAACTGGGCGTGAAGCTCTATCTCAAACACAGCGTGCTGGGTTTCGACGGCACCTTGCAGGTGCGTGACCCGAACGGCGACACCCTCAATCTGGAAACCGATCAGGTGCTGGTGGCAGTCGGTCGCAAGCCGAATACGCAGGGCTGGAACCTCGAAGCGCTGAACCTGGACATGAACGGCTCGGCGATCAAGATCGACAACCGCTGCCAGACCAGCATGCGCAACGTCTACGCCATCGGCGACCTGAGCGGCGAACCGATGCTCGCGCACCGCGCCATGGCCCAGGGCGAAATGGTTGCCGAACTGATCAGCGGCAAGCACCGCGAATTCAATCCGACCGCCATTGCCGCCGTGTGCTTCACCGACCCGGAACTGGTGGTGGTCGGCCAGACCCCGGACGAGGCCAAGGCTGCCGGGCTGGACTGCATCGTTTCCAGCTTCCCGTTCGCCGCCAATGGCCGGGCGATGACCCTGGAATCGAAAAGCGGCTTCGTGCGCGTGGTCGCGCGTCGCGACAATCATGTCATTGTCGGCTGGCAGGCGGTCGGAGCAGGTGTTTCCGAATTGTCGACCGCGTTTGCGCAAAGCCTGGAAATGGGCGCGCGCCTGGAAGACATTGGCGGCACCATCCATGCGCATCCAACTCTGGGTGAAGCGGTGCAGGAAGCGGCGTTGCGTGCGTTGGGGCATGCGTTGCACCTTTAAAGATCAAAAGATCGCAGCCTGCGGCAGCTCCTACAGGGGGGGGGCCGATTCTGTAGGAGCTGCCGCAGGCTGCGATCTTTTCAGCGATGGACAAGGATTTTTCATAAGCAGGCTAATAAATCTGCTTTTCCCCCCATCGTCCGGGCTGCGAAACCGCTCCAGAATGAAGTATTGTTGTGCCCATCCAAAAAAACGTCAGAAGCCTTGAACCGTTTCGACGGTTGTTCAGTGATAGAGGGTGTCATGGGTAACGAAAGCATCAATTGGGACAAGCTGGGTTTTGACTACATCAAGACCGACAAACGCTATCTGTCGTACTTTCGCAATGGCGAGTGGGACAAAGGCACCCTGACCGAAGACAACGTGCTGCACATCAGCGAAGGCTCGACGGCCCTTCACTATGGCCAGCAGTGCTTCGAAGGCCTGAAGGCTTATCGTTGCAAGGACGGCTCGATCAACCTGTTCCGTCCCGACCAGAACGCCGCGCGCATGCAGCGCAGCTGCGCCCGCCTGCTGATGCCGCACGTATCGACCGAGCAGTTCATCGAGGCCTGCAAGCAAGTGGTTCGCGCCAACGAGCGCTTCATCCCGCCATACGGCACCGGCGGCGCGTTGTACCTGCGTCCGTTCGTGATCGGCGTGGGTGACAACATCGGCGTGCGCACCGCGCCAGAGTTCATCTTCTCGGTATTCGCGATCCCGGTCGGCGCCTACTTCAAGGGCGGCCTGACCCCGCACAACTTCCAGATCTCCAGCTTCGACCGCGCCGCGCCACAAGGCACCGGTGCGGCCAAGGTCGGTGGCAACTACGCCGCCAGCCTGATGCCGGGCTCCCAGGCCAAGAAAGCGCACTTCGCTGACGCCATCTACCTGGATCCGCTGACCCACAAGAAAATCGAGGAAGTCGGTTCGGCCAACTTCTTCGGGATCACCCACGACAACAAGTTCATCACCCCGAACTCGCCATCCGTGCTGCCAGGCATCACCCGCCTGTCGCTGATCGAACTGGCGAAAACCCGTCTGGGCCTGGAAGTGGTGGAGGGCGACGTGCTGATCGACAAACTGTCGGACTTCAAGGAAGCCGGCGCCTGCGGTACCGCTGCGGTGATCACCCCGATCGGCGGCATCAGCTACAACGATCATCTGCACGTGTTCCACAGCGAAACCGAAGTCGGCCCGGTCACCCAGAAGCTCTACAAAGAACTGACTGGCGTGCAGACCGGCGACATCGAAGCGCCAGCGGGCTGGATCGTCAAGGTTTGATCTGACGGCCAGTTGCACAAAAGCCCCTCATCAAGTGATTGATGGGGGGCTTTTTGGTTGTGAGAATCAAGATCAAAAGATCGCAGCCTGCGGCAGCTCCTACACAGATCTCCTGTAGGAGCTGCCGCAGGCTGCGATCTTTTGATTTTCTATTTCAAGGCAATCCGCTTGCCGGCTCGCGCAGCGATCCCGCTGGCCTGCCCATTCTGCTGCTTGCCCATCCGCGCCTGGGTAATCAATCCGGGAATCAACTCCCCTTCCGGCAGATTCTTCCAGAACCGCACCGGCAAGTGCCCTTGCATGACCTTCTCGTTCAACCGCGCCGGGTTGAAGATGTGGCTGTAGTACGTCAGCCACAACTCGCCGTGCGGGTCATCGACGTTCTGCGCCAGTTGCTGCCATTCCAGCGGGCATTGGCGTTGATGGATCAATTGCTCGCCATCGTAATAAACCCCGTCACGCGGCGTGGCGATCAACCAGCGATGCCGGCCCATGCGCCCGATGAAATGCTCGCTGGCGCTGTGCAGGATGTCGTGGGCCGGCTCGTGCCATGCGACGTATTGCGGGCCCGGCTGATCCTGCGGGCGTTCGATGAAACGCACGAACGCATGCAAATGGTGGGCTTCGCGGTGTACCTGCTTGATGCGCCGCTGCAACTCGCTGCCGAGTTTATCGCCGGCCATCATCGCTGTGCGGTCGCCGTGGCTGACTCGCCACAGCACTTCATACAACAGACTCCAGCGCTGGTCGCCCCGGTAGCGCGCGGCTTGCTCCAGGGTATCGAGCAGTGCACGGGGGATACGTGCCTGAAACGGCCCCTGCCCCTCCGGCACCGAGACGTCACTGGCAAACAGATCGCTCACCCCTTCCGACGCCCAGCTCACCAGACTCGGGTCGACTTCATGGCTGAGCAGCCAGCGCGCCTGTTGGCGCCAGGTGTCGAACAGGTCGTCGCAATCGAGATTGATCATCCCCACAATCCCATCTGCTGCGGCTGCGGCCGGTCGCGCAGTTGCTGATAGAGCATGTGGCTGGTGACTTCCGCCTGCTGCGGGTGGTAGTCGCTGGTGATGATGAAGGGCTTGGCCTTGGCCAGCACACAGCGCATGCGCGCCACATCTTCGTAGCGGATGCGCCGTTGCTGGCGCAATTGCACCAGACGCTCGGTAGTGCGCAGGCCGATGCCGGGGATGCGCGCGATCAGCGACGGCTCGGCGCGGTTCAGGTCCAGCGGAAACACTTCGCGATTCTGCAGCGCCCAAGCCAGTTTGGGGTCGATGTCCAGCGCCAGATTACCCGGGCCCTTGAGCAACTCATCTGCGTTGTAGCCGTAGCTGCGCAAGAGGAAATCGGCTTGATACAGACGGTGTTCGCGCATCAGCGGCGGCGCGGCCAGCGGCACGCTTTTCGGGCTGTCGGGAATCGGACTGAAGGCCGAGTAGTAGACGCGGCGCAAGCGGTAGTTGCCATACAGCGACTGAGCGCTGTGCAGGATCGTGCTGTCGTCGGTGTCATCGGCGCCGACGATCATTTGCGTACTTTGCCCGGCGGGGGCGAATTTCGTCGATCGCGGTTCGTTGAGCACCGTTTGCACGCCGGTGTAAATGGTGTTCATCGCCTGCTTGATCGACCCGATCTGTTTCTCCGGCGCCAGGGTTTGCAGGCTGGCATCGGTGGGCAGTTCGATATTGACGCTGAGGCGATCGGCATAACGCCCGGCCTCCTCGATCAACGCCGGGTTGGCCTCGGGAATGGTCTTGAGGTGGATGTAGCCACGAAATTCGTGCTGTTCGCGCAACAGCTTTGCCACGCGTACCAGTTGCTCCATGGTGTAATCCGCCGAACGGATGATCCCCGAACTGAGAAACAGCCCGCTGACGCAGTTGCGCCGGTAGAAATCCAGGGTCAGCGTGACCACTTCCTCGGGGGTGAAGCGTGCGCGCGGCACATCGCTGGAGCGGCGGTTGACGCAATATTGGCAGTCGTAGAGACAGAAATTGGTCAGGAGGATTTTCAGCAGCGACACGCAACGACCGTCCGGCGTGTAGCTGTGGCAGATGCCCATGCCATCGGTCGAGCCCAACCCGGTCTTGCCCTCGGAGCTACGCTTGGGCGCACCGCTGCTGGCGCAGGAAGCGTCGTACTTGGCGGCGTCGGCGAGAATGCTGAGCTTGTCGATGATTTGCATGGCGGAGACTCGATACTGGTTATGCGTACAGTATCGAGTCTATTGGATTGGCACAAGGTGCAAAACGGGATCAAAAGATCGCAGCCTTCGGCAGCTCCTACAGGGACTGGGCAGGGCCGAGAATTATCGGGTGTACGCGATTACTGTAGGAGCTGCCGCAGGCTGCGATCTTTTGACCTTCGCGTCTAACGGCAACTCAAGACCAAACCGCGTACCCATTGCCTTGCGCCCCGCCACGGTCAGTGCCAACGCCCGACTATCAAGATCCTGCGTCACCCACTTGCGTTTCAACGCCATCTGCAACAACGCCGCACCCAACGAACCGCCCAGATGCGGCCGACGCATGCTCCAGTCCAGGCACGGGCAAGCGAACTTGCGGCGCAAGGTACTCAAGTCCTGTACCTCAATACCCAAATCCACGAACAGCGCCTCGCCACTCTCGCTCAAGCGATAAGCCCGCTCGTCGGTTTCCACCAGCCATCCCGCCGCGAGCAAACGGTCATGCAGCAACACCGCCAGCGTGCCAGCCATATGGTCATAGCAGGTGCGCGCGAATTGCAGACGATCTGGAGTGTGCGGCTTGAAGCTCGGCACGGCGTTCTGGCCGATCACCATCAACGCTTCCAGCGCCTGCGCCACCCGTTGATCAGCGAGGCTGTAATAACGATGGCGGCCCTGCACGTGCAAGCGCACCAGCGACAGATCCTTGAGTTTGGCCAAGTGCGCGCTGGCAGTGGAGGCACTGACCTCGGCAACGGCGGCCAATTCAGTGCTGGTGCGGGCGTGGCCGTCCATCAGCGAGCAGAGGATTTTGGTGCGTGCCGGTTCGGCGATGGCGGCTGCCACCTGCGAAACGCGGGTGTCTTGATGTTCTGCGTGCATATTTCGCTCCCCGACGAATCGTCGTCGCTGCGAACTGAAGATACTCGCATCACTTTCCCGACGACAAGGTTGTGAATCATGGACCCGATCATCGCTGCGACGCATGCCGATCCCTACCCTTACTACGCCAAACTGCGCGCCGAGGGCGGACTGACCTTTGATCATGGATTGAAACTGTGGGTCGCCAGCAGCGCCCGAGCGGTGCGTGCGGTGCTGACGCATGCCGATTGTCGGGTGCGGCCGCTGCAGGAACCGGTGCCCAAGGCGATTGCTTCGGGGACGGCCGGCCAGGTATTCGGGCAGTTGATGCGGATGAACGACGGCGAACGTCAGCGCTGCCCACGCTCTGCGATGGAACCGGCGCTGCAGTTGATCGATGACGTTCAGGTACGCGCATTGGTGGCAGCACGGCTGATGACCGCGGACGCCGACGGCTTATATAAGGCGATGTTTCGCGGCCCGGTGTGCGTGGTCGCGACGCTGCTCGGCTTCACCCCGGCGCAAGGCCGGGCGATCAGTGAGCTGACGGCGGATTTCGTCGCCTGCCTGTCGCCGTTGAGCAATGACCTGCAACTGGCGGCGGCGCATGCGGCGGCTGAGCAATTGCGCGGTTATTTCATCGAGTTGCTCGCTGAAGCCAACAGTGATTTGCTCCAGGCTATCGAGCAGCGATTCGCAGGGGACAAAGAACCCCTGACCGCCAACCTGATCGGTCTCTGCTCTCAGACATATGAGGCGACAGCCGGGCTAATCGGCAATGCACTGATAGCGCTGCAACGTCAGCCCGAGTTACGTGGCGCCTCTGTAGACGCACTGTTGGCCGAGGTTCAGCGCTTTGATCCGCCGGTGCAGAACACTCGGCGCTTTGTCGCACAGGCTTGCGAAATCGATGGCGTGCGGCTCGAGGCTGGCGAGGTGATTCTGGTGCTGCTGGCCTCGGCAAACCGCGATCCCTTGTTAAATGCAGAGCCCGAGCGGTTTCTGCTGGATCGTCCTGACCGGCGCAGTTTCAGCTTTGGCAGCGGCCGGCATCAGTGTCCGGGGCAGACACTGGCGCTGAGCATTGCCGCTGCGACTGTCAGAAAAATCCTTGATCAGGGTATGAATCTGCAACAACTGACGTGGCATTACCGCCCTTCCCTCAACGGGCGGATTCCACTGTTCAGCGCAGTGCGACCTTAAGCGCTGCGCAGCTCAATGGTCAGGTGCGACAGTTCATGCACTGGCGCCAAGCGTTCGCGAATCGCCTCCGCCGTCACGCCCGCCGCCGCGACCACACTGACAATCGCCGCCCGCGCCTGCGGGCCGACCTGCCAGACATGCAGATCGCTGATGCGCACATCGTCGGAGGTTTCCAGCAATTCGCGGATCTCCGCTGCCACCGGTTCGTCGGTGGTGTCGAGCAGCACGGCGGCGCTGTCGCGCATCAGGTTGTACGCCCATTTCGCGATGACAATCGAACCGACAATCCCCATCGCCGGGTCCAGCCATACCCAACCGAGATAGCGCCCGGCCAGCAACGCGGCAATCGCCAGCACCGAGGTCAGGGCATCGGCCAGCACATGGACGTAGGCCGAGCGCAGATTGTTGTCGTGATGGTGATGATGATCATGACCGTGGTCATGCTGATGGCCGTGGTCATGGCCGTGATGGCCCATCAACAGGAAGGCGCTGAGGACGTTTACGCCCAAGCCGACAATCGCAATAACAGTGGCTTCGCCAAACGCCACGGTGGTCGGTTCGAACAAACGAAAAATCGACTCGCCGGCAATGCCCAGCGACACCAGCCCCAGCACCATCGCCGAAGCAAATCCGGCCAGATCGCCGACTTTGCCGGTTCCGAAACTGTAGCGGCGGTTGTTGGCATTGCGCCGGGCAAAACCATAGGCTGCCGCGGCGATACCCAACGCGCCGGCATGGGTCGCCATGTGGAAACCATCGGCCAGCAGGGCCATGGAGCCGGTGATGTAGCCGGCGGCAATCTCGCCGATCATCATCACGAACGTCAGCGCCACCACCCACAAAGTGCGGCGGGCGTTTTCGTCGTGAGATGCGCCGAGAAACTGGTGATCGTGGCTGAAACGCTCAGCGCTTGGGGTCAGGCTCATGATGCGGATGCTCTATTTGGAATAACGGCGGATGGCTTGCAACAGATCTTCGGCGCCCTGGGCGCGCTGTTCGTCGGTGAGGTCGGGATGCGCCACGTGCTCACGGGTGTGGGCCTCGATGAACTGCTCCATCAACCCGTTGACCGCCCCGCGAATCGCCGCCACCAGGTGCAAGGTCTTGGCGCAATCGGCATCGCCTTCCAGCGCTTTCTCCACCGCCTGCACCTGCCCGGCAATCCGCCGCACGCGGTTGAGCAACTCGTCTTTGTGTTCATGAATATGCGACATACCTATACCCCCTACCCCTATATGGCGCGCATAATCGCCGATGGCTTGGGCAATCGCAAGTTCGGTGAGCATTCAAGGGATGAACGGGATGCTGAAAGCGATTTCACTCCCACTGTGGGAGCGAGCCTGCTCGCGAAGGCGGTGGACCCGCTAGTTGCAGGGCAGTCGAAATCCGGATCCGATCCGGATCCGATTCGGATCGATGGATCTTGGGGTCGCTTCGCAACCCAGCGGGAGCAAGCTCCCTCGCCACAAGGAAAACGGCGCAAAGGAGAATTTCACATGACCAATAAAACAGATGCCCACGTCGTCGCCGCATAAGTCGCCATGGGCCTCAATGAGCGGGATCGGCACTGGGCGCTGGACGCGATGGCAATGGTGGCCTGAGTAATCGTGACGAGGGGGATCGCGAAGCGATACCTCAAGAAGGCCGGCTGCGCAGTCCATCGGGGATAAATCCCCTCGCCACAGGTTACATGGAAATTGATTGATCGGCGGTTGCCCGCCTCAATCCTCCCGCGTCAAAACCTCCAGCAACTCTATCTCAAACACCAGATTCGAATTCGGCGGAATCTTGCCCATCGTTCGTTCGCCATAGCCCAGATGCGCCGGCACCAGCAGTTTGCGCTTGCCGCCCACTTGCATGCCCATCAGCCCCTGATCCCAGCCCTTGATCACCCGGCCCGTGCCAATCACGCACTGGAAAGGTTTGCCTCGGCTATGGGAGGAGTCGAATTCGCTGCCGTCTTCCAGCCAGCCAGTGTAGTGGGTGGTGATCAGTGCGCCTTTGACGGCGGCCTTGCCCTCGCCCACCTGGAGATCGATTACCTGCAGTTCATCATTCATGCCATTCACTCTATTGTTCAGCTGGCCGCCGTTTTCCCAGAAATGGCGGCTGTTCGCAACTCATTAACGAAGATTGGCGCTGTATCCGAAGTGACTGCCAACCCATTAAGATAGCCAACCGCCATTACTTCACGGATCGATTTTTCATGCTGGCAGTTCCCGAATGACTGAGCTCTGGATCAGCCTTGCCCTTGGCGTTGTCATGCCTGGATTGATCGTCGTCCTGATCTGGCGCGAGCGCGGTTTGCGCAAGCAACTGGACGAATACCGCGAGCTGCTGACCCGCGCCGCCGAACGCCAGAACATCCACCAGGACGGTGACGCCGAGCGTTTCAAACGCAGCCAGTACTTTGCCCGCATCGGCACTTGGGATTGGGAAGTCGACACCGACCGGCTGTATTGGTCGGACGCGATCTACGGCATGTTCGGGTTCAAGATCGGCGAGATCACACCGTCTTATGCGCTGTTCTGCGCCTGCGTGCACCCGGACGACCGCGTCAGGGTGCGGGACGGTGAATTGCGCTGTCTGGAGACCGGTGAAAACCACGACGAGGAATACCGCGTGGTCTGGCCCGACGGCACGATTCGCTGGCTGCGGGAAACCGGCAATGTGGTGCGCAACGACCACGATGCGGTGATCAAGATGATGGGTGTGGTGCGCGACATCACTGAGGAAAAAGCCTCGGCGAGCTACCTCCAGCACCTCGCCCACTTCGACCCGTTGACCGGACTGCCCAATCGTCTGGTGCTCGAAGAGCGTTTATCCGAAGCACTGGAACAGGCGCGCCGCAGCCTGACCCGCGTGGCACTGGTGTTTATCGATCTCAATGGTTTCAAGGCGATCAACGACCATTACGGTCACGCCGCCGGCGACCGCGTGCTGATCACCACTGCGACGCGTCTGAAACGCATCCTGCGCGCCACCGACACCGTCGCGCGGATTGGCGGCGACGAATTCGTGGTGATCCTGCAAGGCCTGGCCCCGAGCCTCAACCTGCAGGAGGAAGCCCGCAGCATCTGTCAGAAGATTTTCATCGAACTGTCGCCGCCGATCAGCATCGGCAACGACCAGCGCCACATCGGCACCAGCCTTGGCGTCGCGGTATTTCCCGACCATGCGCCGACCATGGACCGACTGCTGCACATTGCTGACCTGGCGATGTATGAGGCCAAGCGCAGTGGGAATAATCAGTATCGATTGGGGGGCGAGAGCCCTGCGCGGCTGCACGCCCAGGGCCTTTGAGTCGGGGAATTTAACGCTCGACAGGCTGCATCTCGACAATGGTGCCGTTGGTGATCATGACCATCACGTACTTGTCGTTGATCTGCACCCACTGCGCCTGGTCGACCGGTGCTTTCAAGCCTTTCTGTTTCCAGTTTTTCAATGCCTTGTCGCTGCGCTGATAAATGTCTGGAGCGCGGTCGTTGACCTTCAATTCACGGTCGCTGGTCGGCGATTGGACGGTGGGTTCGCTTGAGGTTTGCGCCGCTTGAACAAGTGGGCTGATCCCGGCAATGCCGGCGACGAGGGCCAGGCTGGCGATTAGGGTTTTGCTGTTCATCGGTGAACCTCCTTCAGGTGTGTGATACCTGAACTCCGACTGCGGAGGACTGGAATCATTCCTTGTTTTTTGCGTGGACTGGACGGGGATTGTAGTTGTCTGTGAGGCCGCTATCGCTGGCAAGCCAGCCCCCACAGGTTTTCTTGGTGTTGCAGGAACAGCGGGTACACCGCAAAAACGGTGGGAGCTGGCTTGCCAGCGATGGCGTCGGCACATTCAGCCTCTTCATGACCTGACACACCGCTTTCGCGAGCAGGCTCGCTCCCACAAGTAGGGGTGTCTCAGGGGATTGATCCAGTTTGCACATCAATCCATGCCAACAATGCAATTAACATCCTGTTACAGCTGCGCGACCATCCGCCGCAATAACAACCGTGCGCCGCTTCCACGTCGCGCACGTCATAAAAGCGGTGGAGATCTTTTCTATGACAGCCTCAATCCCACACGGCGGCTCGCGGGCCGGCGCCATTTTCCGGGTGACCTCGGGCAACTTCCTCGAACAGTTCGACTTCTTTCTGTTCGGCTTCTACGCCACGCAGATCGCGGCGGTGTTCTTCCCGGCGAGCAGTGAGTTCGCTTCCCTGATGATGACGTTCGCGGTGTTCGGCGCAGGCTTTCTGATGCGTCCGTTGGGCGCCATCGTGCTGGGTGCGTACATCGATGACGTCGGTCGGCGCAAAGGGTTGATCGTCACCCTGTCGATCATGGCCAGCGGCACGATCCTGATTGTGCTGGTGCCCGGATACGAGACCATTGGTCTGTTTGCGCCAGCGCTGGTGTTGGTCGGACGGCTGTTGCAGGGCTTCTCCGCCGGTGCGGAACTGGGCGGTGTTTCGGTGTACCTGTCCGAAATCGCCACGCCCGGCCGCAAAGGCTTTTTCACCGCTTGGCAGTCGGCCAGTCAACAGGTCGCGATCATTGTCGCTGCGGCGCTGGGTTACGCGCTGAACGCGTGGATGGCGCCGAGCGTGGTGGCTGACTGGGGCTGGCGGATTCCGTTTTTCGTCGGCTGCCTGATCGTGCCGTTCATCTTCCTGCTGCGCCGTAACCTGGCGGAAACCGAAGAATTCGCCGCACGCAAACACCGCCCGAGCATGAAGGAAGTGTTCCGCACCCTCGGCCAGAACTGGGGCGTGGTACTCGGTGGCATGTTGATGGTCGCGTTGACCACCACCGCGTTCTACCTGATCACCGTGTACGCGCCGACCTTCGGCAAAACCGTGCTGCACCTGAGCACCTCCGATGCGCTGCTGGTGACCTTGCTGGTGGGCGTGTCGAACTTCTTCTGGCTGCCGATTGGCGGCATGTTGTCCGACCGCATCGGCCGGCGTCCGGTGTTGATTGCGATGTCGCTGCTGGCGCTGGCCAGCACCTACCCGGCGCTGTCGTACCTGGTGCAGGCACCGAGCTTCAGCCACATGTTGCTGTCGCTGTTGTGGCTGTCGTTCATTTACGGCATGTACAACGGCGCAATGATTCCGGCGCTGACCGAGATCATGCCGGTCGAAGTGCGGGTGGCCGGCTTCTCCCTCGCCTACAGTCTGGCGACCGCGATTTTCGGTGGTTTCACCCCGGCGATGTCGACCTTCCTGATCCAGTACACCGGCGACAAGGCCGCGCCGGGTTACTGGATGAGCGTCGGCGCACTGTGCGCGTTGGGCGCCACGTTGTACCTCTATCGCCGCGCAGGCGGCCGTCTGCAACCGGTTGCCGCATAAGGAGCAACACCTTGAAAAAACTGATCAATTTCACCGCCATCGCCCTCTTCGCGTTCAGCGCCCTGGCCCATGCTGAACAACTGAACGTGATGACATCCGGCGGCTTCACCGCCGCCTACAAAATCCTCGGCCCGAAATTCGCGGCGGCCACCGGCAACACCCTCGACACCCAGCTCGGCCCGTCGATGGGCAAGGCGCCGGAAGCGATCCCCAACCGCCTCGCCCGTGGCGAACACGCCGACGTGGTGATCATGGTCGGCTATGCCCTTGATGATCTGATCAAACAAGGCAAGGTCGACCCGGCCTCGCGGGTCGAACTGGCGGATTCGCGGATCGGTCTGGTAGTGCGTGAAGGCGCGCCGAAGCCGGACATCAGCAGCGTCGAAAGCCTGAAGAAAACCCTGCTCGACGCGACATCGGTGGCCTACTCCGACAGTGCCAGCGGCGTGTACATCGAGAAGGAGTTGTTCAACAAAATCGGCGTAGAAGATCAGCTGAAACCTAAGGCGAAAATGATCCCGAAAGTCCCGGTCGGTTCGGTGGTTGCCACCGGCGATTATCAACTGGGCTTCCAGCAGGTCAGCGAATTGCTGCCGGTGCCGGGGGTGAGTTTTGTCGGCAAGATTCCTGAATCGGTGCAGTCGGTGACGCGTTTTGCCGCCGGCATCCCGGTCGGTGCGCAGCATCCAAAAGAGGCCAAGGCCCTGCTCGACTACCTCGCCGCGCCTGCCGCTCAGGCTGACGTGCAGGCCACCGGACTGGATTCGGTCAAGCGCTGATCGTCGGCGGCTGGACTTTCATTTCCACCACCAGCCGTTCCAGCTCCAGTGCTGCCGGGGTCAACGTGCGACCCCGGCGTTTGATGATGCCGACACTGCGCATCACTTGCGGATCGGTCAGCGGCACCCGGGTCAGGATCGGATGATCCGGCCCGGGCATCGCCATCAGCGGCACCGCCGCTACGCCAAGCCCCGCTTCCACCAGCCCAATCATCGTCGTCACATGCCGCGTCTCGCAGATGCTCTGGCGTTGCGGCACCACTCGGCTCAAGGCCTGATCGAGCAGAAACCGGTTGCCGGACGTCTTGTCCAGCGAGATGTAATCCTGCTGATAGAATTCGTCCCAGCTCACGCTGCTGCGCCCGGCCAACGGATGATCACGGCGACAGGCGACAACGTAGCACTCCTGCACAAGCGGTTCGAAATCGACTTTGGCATCCTGTGTGCCGATAAAGCTCAAACCGAAATCCGCCTCGCCATTGACCACAGCACTGAGCACGTCATGGGCGCTGGAATCGAGGACTTTGACCTTGATGCGGGGGAATTGCCGGTGATAACGGGCGACCACGCGCGGCATGAAGTAGTACGCCGCCGACGGCACGCAGGCCACGGTGACGTGACCCATTCGCGTCGAAGCGACTTCGCTGATGCCCAGCAACGCCACGTCCAGATCATCCAGCAAACGCTCGACGCTGGGCATGAAGCCGCGCCCGGCCTGAGTCAGGCTGACTTTGCGCGTGGTGCGTTCGAACAGTTTTACGCCGAGGGCGTCCTCGAGCTTTTCGATGCGTCGGCTCAAGGCCGGTTGTGACAGGCGCACGGTGTCGGCGGCCTTGCGGAAGCTGCCCTGCTCGACCACCGCGCGAAAAGCCTGCAGGTCGTTGAGATCGAAGTTGATGGCCATGGCGGACTCGGAAAGACTGATTCGCGAAGGCTATCAATGTAACCATTTGATGCAAATTATTACAGATTTACACTGGCTCACTGTAGGAGCTGCCGAAGGCTGCGATCTTTTGATCTTCAAAAACAAGATCAAAAGATCGCAGCCTTCGGCAGCTCCTGCAGGGGATCTTCGGTGGATCTTGAATCGTTTCAGCCTTTATCCTTGTCACCCCCCGCCGTACCGCTGTCAGGAGTCAACCCATGCCCCATGAAGGCAACCTGTTACAAGCCGCTGTCGTGTTTCTGTTCGCCGCAGTGCTCACCGTGCCCTTGGCCAAACGTCTGCAACTGGGCGCGGTGCTCGGTTATCTGTTGGCGGGGGTGATCATTGGCCCGTCGGTACTCGGTCTGATCGGTAATCCGCAAAGCGTCGCGCATATTTCCGAACTGGGCGTGGTGCTGCTGTTGTTCATCATCGGCCTGGAACTGTCGCCACGCCGCTTGTGGGTGATGCGCAAGTCGGTGTTCGGCGTGGGCCTGGCGCAGGTGCTGCTGACCGCAGCGGTGATCGGCGTGCTGGCGTTGTATGTGTTCGGTCAGCCGCTGAACAGTGCAATTGTGCTCGGCCTTGGCCTGGCGCTGTCGTCCACCGCATTCGGCCTGCAGAGCCTAGCCGAGCGCAAGGAACTCACCAGCCCGCATGGGCGGCTGGCGTTTGCGATTCTGCTGTTTCAGGACATCGCCGCGATCCCGTTGATCGCGCTGGTGCCGATGCTCGCCGGCAGCGCGCATGCCACCAGCAACGCAGAAAGCCTGAATCACGGTTTGCAAGTACTCGGCGGAATCGCCGTGGTGGTGGTCGGCGGGCGTTATCTGTTGCGTCCGGTGTTCCGCGTGGTGGCAAAAACCGGTCTGCCGGAAGTGTCCACCGCCACCGCATTGCTGGTGGTGATCGGTACGGCGTGGCTGATGGATCTGGTCGGCGTGTCGATGGCCCTCGGGGCTTTCCTCGCCGGTCTGCTGCTGGCGGACTCCGAATATCGGCATGAACTGGAAGCGCAGATCGAGCCGTTCAAGGGCTTGCTGCTCGGGCTGTTTTTCATCAGCGTCGGCATGGGCGCCAACCTGAGTCTGCTGCTGAGTGCGCCGATCACCGTGCTGGGCCTGACGCTGTTGCTGATCGGCTTGAAGTTGCCGCTGCTGTTTGTGGTCGGGCGCCTGGCTGGTGGGCTGACCAAGGTCAGTGCGATTCGCTTGGGCATCGTGCTCGCCGCCGGCGGTGAATTTGCCTTTGTGGTGTTCAAGATCGGGCGCGATCAGGGCCTGTTCGAACCGCGCCTGTATGACCTGCTGGTGCTCACTATCACCCTGTCGATGGCGTTGACGCCGTTGCTGCTGTTGATCTGTGCGCGGCTGGTCAGCCCGAAAGTGCAGCCGGTGGAAGTACCGGAGAAATTCCGCGAAATCGATACCGAGGCACCGCGCGTGGTGATCGCCGGCATGGGTCGGATGGGCCAGATCGTGGCGCGGATTCTGCGGGCGCAGAACATCAAGTTCGTGGCTCTGGACACCTCAGTGGAAACCATCGAACTGTCGCGCAGTTTTGGCGGCGTACCGGTGTTCTATGGCGACCCGATGCGCCCGGAAATCCTCAATGCGGCAAAGGTTGGTGAGGCGGAATACTTCGTGATTGCCACGGACGATCCGGAAACCAACATCAAGACCGCCGAGATCGTGCGCAAGCTGTATCCGCACATGAAGATCATCGCCCGCGCACGTAACCGTCAGCACGTGCATCGTCTGGTGGATGTCGGCGCCGAGCCGATTCGTGAGACCTATTACTCCAGTCTGGAAATGAGCCGCCGCACCCTGGTCGGCCTGGGTTTGACCCAGGCTCAGGCCGATGCGCGGATCAAGCGCTTCAAGCACCACGACGAGCAGGTGCTGGAGGCGCAGCACGCCGTTTACGACGACGCAGCCAAAGTCCTGCAGACCGCTCAGGAAGCCCGCGCGGAGCTGGCGCGGCTGTTCGAATCGGATCAGTTGGAAGAGGAAGCGCGCAAGGTCTGACCTCCTTGCACAGATTCAAACTTCAGGCCGACAGGACTGACGCCTTCGCGGGCAAGCCCGCTCCCACAGGTTTTGTGAACGACCGAAAACCCTGTAGGAGCTGCCGCAGGCTGCGATCTTTTGATCTTGATCTTAAAAATCAAAATCAAAATCAAAAGATCGCAGCCTGCGGCAGCTCCTATAGGGGATTGGATCAGGCCAGCTCTAATTCACGTTCTTGCTTGACCGGCGCCACCTCAAACCGATCAGCGAGGAACGGTGTGATATCCAGCGGCAGCGCTTCCTGGTTGACCAGTTTGTCGAGCAGCACCCCGGTAATCGCCGAGGTCAGGATGCCGGTGCGGAAGTGTCCGCAGGCATTCAGATACCCCTCCACCCCACGCATCGGCCCGAGGATCGGCAGTTCATCCGGCGAGCCCGGACGCAATCCGGCCCAGGTGCGCTTGAGGTTCACATCCTTGAGTTCCGGCAGGCAGCGCACCGCGCCCTGCACCAGTCCGGCGATTTCCGGGTAAGTGGTAGTGACGTCGAAGCCTTTGTCTTCGGTGGTGCTGCCGATCAGGATCTCGCCGTTGTCCTTCTGCGCCACATAGCAGTCGCTGGTAGTCAGGCAACCGTTGAGGATTTTCGGCATGCGTTCGGTCAGCAGGATCTGGCCCTTGACCGGCTTCACCGGAATCCGCACACCGGTGGCCCACTCGCTCAAATCCGCCGCCCAGGCGCCGCCGGCGTTGATCAGGGTTTTGCAGTGGAACACGCCCTCTTCGGCCGTCTGCACGCCGGTCACGCGGCTGCCGTGGTGCAACACGCCAGTGACGTTGGTATTGACGAAGATGTCGACGCCGTTCTGCCGCGCACCTTCCATGTAGGCATCGGCGAGACGGAACGGGCTGACCTGGTGGTCGCAGAGAAATTCCAGTGCCCCACGAGCCTCATGGCTGACGCTCGGCTCGGCTTCGCGCAGCGCAGCCTGATCGAGCCAGCGCACCTGATCGGCCAGATGCGGAATGCAGCTGACAATGTGCTCGGCGTAGAGCCGGTCCTCGTCGTCATAAATGACGAACTTCAGTCCGGTCTTTTCGAATTTGAAATCCATCCCGTGCTTGTCCTTCAGCTCGCGATGCAACGCCGGGTAAAGCGCGTTGGACTGCAGGGCGAAATCGAAGAACGACTCCGGCAGGATATGCGGCGTGCTGGCGTCCACCGCGACGGCCGCGCCCTGGGTTTCGCGTTTGCGGTTGGCCGACATCATCCGGAAGAAAATCACCCCGCAGCCCAGCCCCACCGACTCGCCGATGGCCCACAAGCCGCCGGCCGAAGCGCGGGTTGCGTTGCCCGGGCGTTTGGCGTCGATCAACGCCACCTTGAGGTTCTCGCGCTTGGACAATTGATAGGCGCAGGACGCCCCGATCACGCCGCCGCCGGCAATGATCACGTCATAGAACTTACTCATGGGAAACGGCCTCCGTGCCGCCGGACTGGAACGCGGAAAAAGGAATCGGATCGATCGGGAAACGCGGGCGCAACCAGCCGACGTCCTTGCGCCCGGTTGCCTGGCGCAGGCGATCGCTGCAGTAGCCGACGCACATCCGGCCCTGACAATCGCCCATGCTGACGCGGGTGCGCATCTTCAGGCTGGCGATGTCCTGCACACCTTGCTCCAGCGCCAGATCAATGTCCGCGCGGGTCGCATGTTCACAGCGGCAGATCACCGTATCAGCAGCCGGCAAAGCGGTCTGGCCGACACCGCGTTCGGTGTAGCGGTCGACAGCCGCACGAAAGCGCACGATGGATTTGAGTTTGCCCAAGTAACGGTCGCGGCGTACCCGAGCCAGATCCTCTTCGATAATCCCGCGTTGCAGCAGGATCGAGGTGGCAGCGATTCTGCCGGCGAGCATCGCCGCTTCACCGCCGCGAATGCCGCCCATGTCACCGGCCAGGTGCACATGCGGCTCGTTGCTTTGTTGCCAGCTGTTGGCATTGGCGCGCAGGTAACCGTCGTCGCTGAAACCGTGGTCGAGGCCCATCTGCTGACTGAGCTGGGTGCGCGGGATAAAACCGTAACCGACCGCCAGGGTCTGGGCTTCGAAGCACTCGATGCGTGTCAGGTCCGGCTCCCAGGTGGCCGAGTACGGTGCCACGCTGACGCTTTTCAGCTCGCCGTCGCCGTGAGCTTCGACCACGCCCCAGCCGTAGTTCATCGGGATGCCGTGCAGTTTCAGGTAAGCGAGCATGCTCAAACCATCGAGGAACAGCTGCGGCTTGTTCAGCAACGCCAGGCTTTCGCGGGCGATCTTGCCGAAGGCGCAGGCTTCGTACACGCCCGCGACCTTGACGCCGGATGCGTGCAGCTGCGTGGCCACCAGCGGCAGCAACGGGCCGGTACCGGCGATGACCACCGGTCCCTGCGGCTTGACCACGCCACTTTTGATTTGCAGTTGCAGGCCGCCGAGCATGATCACGCCCGGCAGGGTCCAGCCGGGAAACGGCACGCTGCGTTCGTGACAACCGGCGGCCAGCAGCAATTGCGGATAATCGATCTCATGCAGTTGCTCATCGCCATCCAGCACCACCAGGGCACGGGTGCCTTCGGCGCCGACCACGCGGTGATTCAGGCGCACGTCAATCAGCCCGGCCTGTTGCTGAAAGTCACCATGCAGTTTGCTCAGGGCTTCGGAATAACGTGGCCCGAGGTAATCCAGTTGCACGCCGTCACGCAACGGCCCGCGATAGACCACCCCACCGAGGCGCGAAGCCTCTTCGAGCAAGGTACAGCGCACGCCATGGCGCGCCAGTTCGATGGCCGCCGCCATCCCCGCCGGACCACCGCCGACGATCACCGGTTGCAGGCTCATACAACCTCCTGCTCGTTGATGCGGTTGACCTGGGTTTCAATCCGCATACCGTCGCGCACCACCGTCTGGCAGGCTCGGCGCTTGTGCCGACCGTTGATTTTCACCAGGCAGCACTGGCACACGCCCATGCCGCAATAGGCGCCGCTGATCTGGTCATGATCGTTACGTGCGACCTGGCGCACACCGAGGGACTGGATAACGCTGAGGACCGTTTCACCGATGGCCGCGCTAACCGGTTGGCCGTTGATGTGGACTGTCATATCCGCCTGGGTCAGGGGCTGGATATCAAAGGTGCGTTCGAGGCAGTGCATTACGATGTTCATCCGTGAAAAGTTTCAGGGGGAGTTCTACGTCAGCTCCTTGCTGCACTCTGCCTGGCGACCCGTTGTGATTGTTGGTGGGGGCTGCCGGGCTACTCCATCAGCGCAGCAAATCGCGCACCGGAGCACTGTAGTCGATACCGCAACAAGGGCCTGGATCTTTTAAGTTAGGTGATATTTCAAGGGGAAATATTGATCCAGATCGGTGAAATCTCGAGCCGGGTGAAAAACCCTCGAGGTGTCAGTGTTTACCGCTGAGCAGCCCCTGCTCCGCCTCGCACAGCCCCACCACATAATCCCAGACCACCCGCAGCCGCACCGATTTGTGCAGCTCGCGCCGGGTGCTGATCCAGTAACTGCGCTCAATACGCTCCTCCGGCAGCAACAGCCGCAGATCCGGATCCGACGCCGCCATATAGCAGGGCAACACAGCAATCCCCAGGCCCGAGCGCGCCGCCTCCTGCTGGGCGATCACGCTGGTGCTGTGGAATACAACGCGCGGGCTGCGGCAGAAACTATTGAGAAACATCAGCTCCTGGCTGAACAGCAGATCATCCACATAGCCGATCCACGCATGCCGGGCGAGGTCTTCGCGACTCTGTAGCGGCGGTGCCTTGTCGAGGTAGGCCTGACTGGCGTAGAGCGCCAACCGATAGTCCGTGAGCTTGCGCGTGACCAGCATGTCGGCAGCCGGGCGTTCGAGGTGGATGCTGATTTCCGCCTCGCGGTTGAGGATGCTGACGAACCGCGGCACGGCCACCAGCTCCACCTCCAGGCCGGGATAGCGTTCGAACAGGCCGATCATGCGGCTGGCGAGAAATTTGATACCCAGCCCTTCCGTGACGCCGACGCGGATCTTGCCCAGCGGCGCGGTGGATTGGGTGATCTCTTCCTGGGCCAATAGCGCGACGTTTTCCATGGCCTCGGCGTGCTTGAGCAGCGCCTCCCCCGCCGGGGTCATTTCGTAGCCTTGGGCATGCTGGACGAACAGTGCGGTGCCGAGGCTCCGTTCGATGGCCTCGATGTGCCTGGCGACGGTGGCGTGAGTGGTGTTCAGGCGTCGGGCGGCCGTGAGCAGGCGGCCGCTGCGTTGCAACTCCAGAAAAAACCGCAGGTCGTTCCAGTCGAACATGGGGTGTCCTTGTCAGCCAGGGTCAAGCCAGGCTGTTCGAAAACGCACAGCGGCTGGGTAAAAACTAACATTCTTTTAACGAAAGCTAACAACTAGAGTGTCCGACAATAAAAACAAAAAGCGAGGTCAGGGAATGCAGACTTCCCTTGAAGAATACGACTACATCGTGGTCGGTGCCGGACCTGCCGGCTGCCTGCTGGCCAATCGATTGTCGGCAGACAAGCAGCAGCGGGTGTTGCTGCTCGAAGCCGGCGGACGCGACAACTATGCGTGGATTCACATCCCGGTTGGCTATCTGTTCTGCATTGGCAACCCACGCACCGACTGGTGCTTCAAGACCGAAGCCCAACCCGGCCTGCAGGGTCGCAGCCTGAGTTACCCGCGCGGCAAAGTGCTCGGTGGCTGCTCCTCCATCAACGGCATGATCTACATGCGCGGCCAGGCCGGCGACTATGACGGCTGGGCGGCCGAGGGCAATCCGGGCTGGGCCTGGAACGACGTGCTGCCACTGTTCAAACAGAGCGAAAACCACTTTGCCGGCGCCGCTGAATTTCACGGTGCCACGGGTGAATGGCGGGTTGAGCAACAGCGGTTGTCATGGCCGATTCTCGACGCGTTTCGCAGCGCCGCGCAGCAGAGCGGCATCGCCAGCATCGACGACTTCAACCAGGGCGACAACGAGGGTTGCGGCTACTTTCAGGTCAACCAGAAGGCCGGGGTGCGCTGGAACGCGGCGAAAGCATTTCTCAAACCGATTCGCGAGCGGGCCAATCTGACGGTGCTGACCGGGGTTGAAGTGGATCGGGTGCTGCTGGAAAACGGCCGTGCTTGCAAAGTCAGCGCGCGTCACGAAGGCCAGGTGAAAAGCTTCAAGGCGCGCAAGGAAATCATCCTCTGCGCCGGTGCCGTCGGTTCCCCGAGCATTCTGCAGCGCTCCGGAATCGGCCCGCGGCCGTTGCTGGAACACCTCGGCATCGGCGTGATTCATGAGCTGCCGGGGGTTGGCGGCAACCTGCAGGATCACCTGCAATTGCGCCTGATCTACAAACTGCAAAACGCCCGCACGTTGAATCAGATCGCCGGCAGCCTGTGGGGCAAGATGGGCATGGGCCTGCGTTATCTGTATGACCGCAGCGGGCCGCTGTCGATGGCGCCGAGTCAGTTGGGCGCGTTTGCCCGATCAGGGCCGGAGCAGACTTCAGCAAACCTTGAATACCACGTGCAACCGCTGTCGCTGGAGCGCTTTGGCGAGCCGCTGCACAGCTTCCCGGCGTTCACCGCGTCGGTCTGTGATCTGCGTCCGCAGAGCCGTGGGCGGATCGACATCCGTTCGACGAATCCTCAGGACGCGCCGCTGATTCAACCGAACTACCTCAGCCATCCGGAAGATTTGCGCGTGGCCGCCGATGCGATCCGCCTCACCCGCCGCATCGTCAGCGCCCCGGCCCTGCAAGCGTTCAAACCGGTGGAGTATCTGCCCGGCGACAGCCTGCAAAGCGAGGCGCAACTGCACGAAGCGGCGGCGCGAATCGGCACGACGATTTTCCACCCGGTCGGCACCTGCCGCATGGGCAATGACGCTGACGCGGTGGTCGATGCGCAACTGCGCGTGCATGGCGTGCCCAGCCTGCGCATCGCCGACGCCTCGATCATGCCGCGCATCACCTCGGGCAATACCTGTTCGCCTACGCTGATGATTGCCGAGAAGGCGGCACAACTTATCCTGGCTGGACCTGTACAGATTCCCAATGTGGGAGCGAGCCTGCTCGCGAATGCGGTAGCACATTCAACATAAAAGTTGACTGACACATCGCTTTCGCGAGCAGGCTCGCTCCCACAGGAATCAACCGCCGATTCAAGGCATCGCGCTTCATCCGGACACGCAACACCAGTGGAACAACAAAAACAATCACTGTGAGGGATACCGATATGTCAGAACACGCTCAGCCGCTGGATGCCGCGAGCGGCGCCAGCACCAGCAATGCCACACAGAAAGTCATCTTCGCCTCGTCGCTGGGGACGGTGTTCGAGTGGTATGACTTCTTCCTCTACGGCGCCCTGGCGGCGGTGATCAGCAAACAGTTCTTCGCCGGCGTCAACGACACCACCGCGTTCATCTTCGCGCTGATGGCCTTTGCCGCCGGGTTTATCGTGCGGCCGTTCGGGGCGCTGGTGTTCGGTCGGTTGGGGGACATGATCGGGCGCAAATACACCTTCCTCGCGACCATCGTCCTGATGGGCATCGCCACGTTCTGCGTCGGTCTGCTGCCGAACTACGCCAGCATCGGCATCGCCGCGCCGATCATTCTGGTGGTGCTGCGCATGCTCCAGGGCCTGGCGCTGGGCGGTGAATACGGCGGCGCCGCGACCTACGTGGCGGAACACGCGCCCATCGGCAAGCGCGGTTTCCACACCAGCTGGATTCAATCCACCGCGACCCTCGGCCTGCTGCTGTCGCTGCTGGTGGTGCTCGGTTGCCGGTACTTCACCGGTGACCAGTTTGAAGTCTGGGGCTGGCGCATTCCGTTTCTGCTGTCGATCGTGCTGCTGGGCATTTCCACCTGGATCCGCCTGAGCCTGCACGAGTCGCCGGCCTACCTGAAAATGAAAGAGCAAGGCAAAGCCTCGAAAGCGCCGATCCGCGAATCCTTCGGCCAATGGGAGAACCTCAAGGTCGTGCTGATCGCGCTGTTCAGCATCAACGCCGGGCAAGCGGTGACCTTTTACGCCGCGCAGTTCTACGTGCTGTTTTTCCTCACGCAGTTTCTGAAAATGGATCCGGCCGTTGCCAACAGCCTGCTGATCATCAGCGTGGTGATCGGTGCGCCGTTCTTCATCATTTTCGGCTGGCTGTCGGACAAGGTCGGACGCAAACCGGTGTTGATGCTCGGTTTGCTGCTGGCGACGGCGCTGTACTTTCCGATTTTCAAATCCCTCGCCCACTACGCCAATCCGGCAATCGATCAGGCCAGCCGTCAGGCGCCGATCACTGTACTGGCGGACCCAGCAACCTGCACCTTTCAGTTCGACCCGGTGGGCAAGGCCAAATTCGACAGCCCGTGCGACAAGGTCAAGACCTTCCTGGTCAAGCAAGGCCTGCCCTATACCAGCGCCGCAGCGCCGGCCGGCAGCGGCGTGCAGGTGAGCATCGGCGACGTGAGGATCGACGGCTATGACGAATCGGCCCTGCGCGGCGCCGTCACCCTCGCCGGTTACCCGCAACAGGCCGACCTGCAGCAGATCAACAAACCGATGATCGTGGCACTGATCGTCGCGCTGATCATCATCTCGGCCATGTGCTACGGCCCGCTGGCCGCGCTGATGGTCGAGCTGTTCCCGACGCGCATCCGCTACACCTCGATGTCCCTGCCGTATCACATCGGCAACGGCTGGTTCGGCGGTTTCCTGCCAACGGTGTCGTTCGCGCTGGTGGTGTACACCGGGGATATTTTTTATGGGCTGTGGTACCCGGTGCTGATTACCGGGGTGAGCCTGGTGGTGGGGATGATTTGTCTGCGGGAGACGAAGAATATCGATCTCGATAAGAACTGATTCCAGATCAAGTGAGCTTACCTGTGGCGAGGGAGCTTGCTCCCGCTCGACCGCGAAGCAGTCGCAAAACCTGTAACCGTGGTGTACCTGATGCACTGTAATTGCAGGGTTTAGGGTCGCTTCGCAACCCAGCGGGAGCAAGCTCCCTCGCCACAGGTGATTTACTCGGTGACAGATTTACGTGTCAGGCATCCGCCTTGATCACCTCAAACTTCACCTGATCCGGATAAAACGCCACGTAGTCACGAATCGGCGCGACCGAGACTTTCGGATTTTCGTAAGTCCACACCGCATTCGCCGCCTCATGCCCCGGTATTTGCAAGCTGAAGTAATTGGCGTCGCCCTTGTACGGGCAATAACTGGTGTGGTCGGTGCGGGCGAAGTATTTTTCGTCGATGTCCTCGCGGGGCACGTAGTACACCGGCGGGTAGTTGGCCTCATGGAGGACCAGCACATGCGAGGACGCCGCGACCTGGATGCCGTGGAATTTCACCAGCAGGCAACCGGGGAGTTCTTCGAGGGTGATGACGGGGTTGAGGCCGGTGGTGCTCATGGGGGTTTCTCCAGGGACAAATGAACTGTGGCGAGGGAGCTTGTCGAATCGTCGCACCGTCCCGCTGGGCTGCGTAGCAGCCCTAAATCCAGGAATCGCGTGTGTCAGGTATAACGCGATTTCCGAGTTTGCGACGGCTTCGCCGCCGAGCGGGACGGTGCGACGATTCGACAAGCTCCCTCGCCACAGGACGATAGTTGCCCTGAATCGGTGTCAGTCAGGATCAGCTCAAACCACGATATCCGTCGCCAGCGCCTGCCCCACCACACCTACGGCAAAGTCCACCTCCCCCTGCCCCGTCAGATCGATCAGCAGCCCGGTCTGACCACTCTGTGCGTAATAAGTCAGGATTGCATCGCCCGCATGGCCGGTGAAACCGCTGACGAAGTTCAGCGTGGCCGCGCCCGTGGCGAAACCGGCGATGCCCGAGAGGTCGATCTTGTCCACGCCGCTTTTGAAATCCATGATCCAGTCCGGCTGGTTGTTGGTCGAGTCGCTGGCCGCACCGAACACGAAGGTGTCCGCACCCTCGCCGCCCCACAGCACATCCGCGCCGCCACCGCCATAAAGGATGTCGTTGCCGGCTCCGCCGAACAGATGGTTGACGGCCGAGTTACCGATCAGCAGGTCATTGCCGGAACCGCCAACGGCGTTTTCCACGGTCACGCCATAGGCGATCGACACGTTACCGACCAGCCCGCCGACATCGGAGAACGAGCCTTCATTGAGGTTGATTTTCTGGTTCTGGGTGAAGCCGGAGAAGTTCAGCGTGTCATCGCCGCCACCGTCCCACACCGAGAACACCAGCTTCGACGACGCCGAGGTGGCGCTGTAGTAATCGCGCCCGGTATTGGAGCCGAAACCGTAGGTGGTGTTATCGGCGCGAGTCTCATAGTTGGCGCCGTAGAGTTTTTGCACGGCGACGATATCGTCCAGCAGCGGTGCCGAGGCGTAGGCGCCGCTGCCGTCCTTGCTGAAGTTCTGGTCGGTGTTGGCTTCGCTCCAGTAGCTCATCAGGCTGTAGCCACGGGTGTCTTCGGCATATTTGGCGTCGTTGTAGGTCGGGTTGCCGTTGCCGGCGTTGTAGGCGCCGGGGTGCGACAGGCCGAGGGTATGGCCGATTTCGTGGGTCAGGGTCTGACGCCCGTAGTTGTTGGTGTCTGGGGTCTTGTTGACCTGATACTGGTTGTTGATCAGGTACCACGACTGGCCATCGTAGCTGCCACCGCTCGGCAGGTAAGCGAACGCCGCACCGCCAGTGCTGACGTCGTAGTTGCCGAAGGTCATGTGGCCGTCGCCGCCTTTACCCTCGGTGAAGGTCACCTTGGCCACGTCGGCCCAGGATTGCATCGACAGCACGGCCTGGGCCTTTTGTTGAGCGCTGAACTGGCTGAAATTGCCGAGGTTGGGGTTGTAGTTCGCCGGTTTCTCGGTCAGGAAGGTGTAGGTCAGGGAGATTTTGCCGTCGCCGTTCTTGTCGTGCCACGACAGGTTTTTGCGCAGGATTTCGTCGGCCGCCTGGTCGGCAGTGAACGACGGTTTGCCGTTCACCAGGCCGACGCCACGGTCGTACAGGTGGCTGAAGGCGTTCACTTCGTCATAGGCGCTGCTGGATTTTGCTTTGGCTTGAGCCATGGTGGGACTTCCTTGTTTCAGAGTAGTCAGTGCGTTCGGACGTTGGCGATCATCTGGCGGGATCGTCCTGTCTCTCGCGTTTCTTGAAGGCCCGACGAACCTGCCATGCCCGGCAAGCGCGGCACCATTCGATTTCTCGATAGTGGTGCGCGACGTCCCGGTAATACCGGTCATTCCCGGCAACGTTTTGATCTGTATATCCATACAGATAAAAGTTGCCCCCGACGCCAACTGCGGCCATCCTGTGCACCTCCAGTGAACTGATTGACGACGGTGGTTATGCGGCTGTACCTCTGTGAAAAACCTTCCCAGGCCAAAGACATTGCGGCCGTGCTCGGCGCCAAGCGTCGCGGCGACGGCTGCTGGCTGGGAACGGACGTCACAGTGACCTGGTGCATCGGCCATTTGCTGGAAACCGCACCGCCGGATGCCTACGACGCGCGCTACAAACGCTGGGTACTGGCGGATCTGCCGATCATCCCGGACAAGTGGAAAATGACCGTCAAGCCGCGCACTGCCAGCCAGTACAAGGCGGTCAAGCGCCTGCTCAGCGAGGCCAGCGAACTGATCATCGCCACCGACGCCGACCGTGAGGGCGAGATGATTGCCCGGGAACTGGTCGAGCACTGCCGCTATCGCGGGCCGATCCGGCGCTTGTGGCTGTCGGCGCTGGATGAAGCGTCGATTCGCAAGGCCCTGGCCGCGCTGAAGCCAGGGGCGGAAACCTTCAGCCTGTATCACTCGGCGCTGGGGCGCTCGCGGGCGGACTGGCTGATCGGCATGAACATGAGCCGCCTGTTCACCTTATTGGGCCGGCAGTCCGGCTATCAGGGCGTGCTGCCGGTCGGTCGGGTACAAACGCCGACGTTGCGACTGGTGGTGGATCGCGACCGCAGCATCGCCGATTTCGTCCCGGTGCCGTATTGGGCGATCGATGTGCAACTGCTGCACGACGGCACGCGGTTCACTGCGCAATGGCGTGCGCCCAACGACGTTTGCGACGATCAGGATCGCTGTCTGAATCAGGCACTGGCGCAACAAGCGGCGGCGGCAATCAGCAATGCCGCCACTGCGCGGGTGATGAAGCTGCGCACCGAACGCATGCGCGAAGTAGCGCCGCTGCCTTTCGATCTGGGCACCCTGCAGGAAGTCTGCTCGAAGAAACTCGGTCTCGGCGCCCAGGAAACCCTCGACATCGCCCAGGCCCTCTACGAAACCTACAAGGTCATCACCTACCCGCGCAGCGATTGCGGCTTTCTGCCGCTGAGCCAGCACAGCGAAGCACCGGGGATACTTGCGGCACTCCGTCAGGCCGACCCGAGCCTTGACGCGCTGAACGGTCACCTCGACCCGCAGCGCCGCTCCCGAGCGTGGAACGACGCCAAGGTCAGCGCCCACCACGGCATCATCCCCACGGCTGCGGCGAAAAATCTCGAACGCCTGAGCGGCAAACACCGGGCGGTCTATACCCTGATTCGCGCGCGTTATCTGGCGCAATTTCTGCCCAACCACGAATACGATCGCACCCAGGCCGATTTCGATTGCGCCGGTGAAGCATTGCGCGCGGTCGGCAAGCAGATCATCGAACCGGGCTGGAAACGTGCCCTGCCTGAAGCCCTCGCCCCGGCCAAGGGCCGTGAAGCGCCAGCCCCGCAAACCCTGCCGGCGCTAAGCCAGGGTATCGATTGCGCCGTGGCCGGCGTGAACCTCAAGGATCTGTGGACCCAGCCGCCCAAGCCCTACACCGAGGGCGATCTGATCAAGGCGATGAAGAACGTCGCCAGACTGGTGGAAGATCCGCTGCTCAAACAGAAACTCAAGGACACCACCGGCATCGGTACCGAAGCGACCCGCGCTTCGATCATTCAGGGTCTGCTGGATCGAGGTTATCTGGTGAAGAACGGCAAGGCGCTGGCCGCGACCCCGGCGGCCTTCAGCCTTATCGACGCCGTGCCCCGGGCGATTGCCGATCCCGGCACCACCGCCATCTGGGAACAGGCGCTGGACATGGTGCAGAGCGGCGAGATGAGCCTGGAAGAGTTCGTCACCAAACAGGCGGCGTGGATGAGCAAGCAGGTCACCCGCTGTTCGGCCCTGAACCTGACCATCAGCGGCCCGCCACCGGCCGGCAAGGCTGCCGCGCCGTGGAAGAAAAAGCGTAAATCGACGCGCAGTAAAACTTCTGGCACCACACAACGCAAAACAAAATAGGCTTTTGTGGCGAGGGAGCTTGCTCCCGCTCGGCTGCGCAGCAGTCGCAATCCTGCAACTATGGTCTATCTGAAACATCGCGATTGCAGGTTTTAGGGCCGCTTCGCGCCCCAGCGGGAGCAAGCTCCCTCGCCACAGGGTTCTTAAGTCTCCCTTTTGGAGTTCATTGACCATGCCCACCATCGAACTGCACCCCGCCCACCGCGACGAACTGCAAACCATCGAAAACCTCATGCAGTTCTACATGTACGACTTCAGCCAATGGCTACCACTGAAACTCGGCGGACATGGCTTCTTCAGTATTCAGCAGAAAGACGACTATTGGCGCAATCCCGCTACCCAACCGTTCCTGATCCGCGTCGGCGGTGAACTGGCCGGCTTCGTGACCGTGGATAACGACACCCACATCGACGGCGCCGAACACAACATCGGCTACTTCTTCCTCACTCGACGCTTCCGTGGCCAAGGCGTCGCGCAGTTTGTCGTCTCTGCCCTCTTGAGCCGTTTGCCCGGTCAGTGGCAGATTTTCCATATCGACGCCAACCTGCCTGCACGGCACTTCTGGGCCAGGTTGATCCCCAAATTGAGCGGTGGTGAGTTCGTCCGCCAGCAGCGTTCGGTCGACGGTTATCCCTGTACCTTCTACTTCTTTCACAGCCCCGCGTCCGTTGCCTGAACGGAACTTTTCTCATTCCAAAACAGCTTTGTCCGACAATATGTAGTGATCAAAAATAATCACTACAAAACCGTTGACGGCGTCGTTTTGCTTTTGCATGATGAAGACGTTCCCCGATCGGGAACATCGGTAACACGCTTGAGCAAACTCGTCTGACCGCCGAGTTGTTTTTTCCGGATACACGCTGCCCACAAGGCAGATTGAAGAAGCTGACCTGGCCTGAACGTCCAGTACAAGGACGAGAAGCGCTGGCGAAAATTCTCAAGACGCTTGTGGTCGACCCTGAAAACGTCGTCAAGGAGCCTCCCGGTTTTCGCTGCTTCTCCTCGTTGTGACGCTATTGCGTAGCAGTTATTCAACACGACTACATGCAACAGACGCATGACCCCGTACTTCTCACGGGCGACCGCTGACGTCCTGGTTTCGGTGCCAGGGATCAACTAACCGATGGGCTACCTGTATTAGCGAATCAACTTTGAAAGATCACCAGACTGGTCAAGGGGCAAACATCATGAATCTGAACAATCAACCTACTATCGAAGAACTGGCTCGTATGTTCGCGGCGCAAAAAGACAGCCACGACAGCCACATTCTCTGGATCAGCAAGTCGGGTCAGGTGCATATCGACTGCCTGTCGCCCCACGCTGGTGAAGAAGAATTCGACCGCAGCAACCAGAACCTGCTGGCCCGCCTGAAGATGTACCGCCGTGGCCACGGTTATGTCGGCAAAAAAGCTGCGGCCGATAAAGACTTCATCGGCAATGTGCTGCAGACGCTGAAACAGGCGTGGGATTCGATGCAGAACAAAAATGAAGTTCGGGTGATTGACCGGTTTTGCTGAGTTATAACTTCAATAAATAAAAAGGGCCTGCTTCCAAAAGAAGCAGGCCCTTTTTATTGCTCCCTGAAACTGCCTAAAGGGGGATATTGAGTTCCAGCACCAGATTCATGAACGCCACTGCCGCCGCACTGTGGTAATTATTGCGCCGCCGCAACAACGTCGCTCCACGCTGCGGCGCTTCATGCTCGACGCTCAAGCGACGCAACGCGCGGTCTTCAGTCGCAATCGCCTCGGGCAACATCGTCGCCATCGACGCATGTCGCACCACCTCCAGCAACGTGCTCACCGAGTTCACTTCGATGTGCACCTGCGGCGTGATCCCCAACTGACGAAAATATTCATCGATTGATAACCGGGTAATGAAGTCAGGTGCCAGCAAGGCGAAATCCAGCTGTGCAAGGTCACTCGACGTCAGTACCCCGCTGCTGTCGTACAGCGGATGTTCACGCCCGACCATGACCCCCAGGGTTTCGGTAAACGCCGGAATGCACTCGAGATCGGGGTGGCGCACCGGGGTAAAGGCAATCGCGATGTCCAGCGAATCATCCGCCAGTCCCGCTTCGATATCGTCCATCGACAGCTCGAAAATCTGCAGATGGATACCCGGGTAGCGCGCCGCGAAATCACGCACCAACGGCCCGACCAGATACGCCATGAAGGTCGGGGTCATGGCCAGGCGCAGGTTGCCACGGGACAGATCCTTCACGTCATGCAACGCCCGCTTGCCCGCCTCCAGCTCCACCAGCACCCGCCGCGCGCACTCAATGTAAGCCTCGCCGGCATCGGTGGCCTTGACCGTGCGCGAAGTGCGATCGAACAGGGCCACCCCCAGAGTTTCCTCAAGTTGGCGGATCTGTTGCGACAAGGTCGGCTGCGACACGTGCAACGCCTCCGCCGCCCGGGTGAATCCGCCGTGGTCGGCCACGGCCAGCAGATAACGCAAATGTCGCAACAGCATCGGGCTCACCATCTATAGGCAGGACTTATGCGAAGCATTGTATATCGGTCTTGGACGCTATGGATCAACCGGCAGAAGATGGCTCCCACACAGCAAGCCAACCTTGAAAGGAGTGACACCATGCAACAGTCCCACGCTTACAACGATGCCAGCCTGGCCCTGACCACCCGCATTCTCGACATCAAGGCCCGCAAAAATCTGTCGTGGCAGGATCTGGCTGACGACACCGGCCTGAGCCTGGCCTACGTCACTGCGGCCCTGCTCGGCCAGCACCCTTTGCCGCAAGACGCCGCGCAAGTGGTCGGCGCCAAGCTTGAACTGGACGCCGACGCCGTTGCCGCCCTGCAAATCATCCCGTTGCGCGGCAGCCTCAGCGGCGTGCCGACCGACCCGACCATCTACCGCTTCCACGAGATGATCCAGATCTACGGCACCACCCTCAAAGCCCTGGTCCACGAGCAGTTCGGCGACGGCATCATCAGCGCCATCAACTTCAAGCTCGACATCAAGAAAGTCGAAGACCCGGAAGGCGGCTCCCGCGCCGTGGTCACCCTCGACGGCAAGTTCCTGCCGCTGCGTCCGTTCTGATCCACCCGGCCCGCACCAGAGGTGCGGGCCCATCCAAATCTCAATTGCCAAGTCGTCACCCCAACTACCTGGAGGCTGCCCCATGCACAAAATTCTGTTGACCCTGGCCCTGCTCGCCGGCCTCGCCGCCCAGGCCCAGGCTGATGAAGAGGCCATTGCCTACCGCTACGGCATGGCGCTGGATATTGCTGAAGTCATGAGCATCACCCCGGTCGCCGACGTCTGCGGCGTTGTACCGGTCGAGATGACCTACCTCGACAGCCACGGCGCAAAACACATTCTTCAATACAGCGAATTCGGCACCGGCTGTTCGAACTGAGAGGACAACACCATGAAAAACCTGATCGAAGGCTTCCTGAAGTTCCAGAACGAGGCGTTTCCGCAACGCACCGAACTGTTCAAACACTTGGCGACCACTCAACAACCCGGGACCTTGTTCATCACCTGTTCCGATAGCCGGGTGGTGCCGGAGCTGCTGACTCAGCAAGAACCCGGTGAACTGTTCGTGATCCGCAACGCAGGCAATATCGTGCCGTCCTACAGCCCGCATCCGGGCGGGGTTTCGGCAACGGTGGAATACGCGGTGGCGGTGCTTGGGGTGACTGACATCGTGATCTGCGGCCACTCCGATTGCGGCGCGATGACCGCGATTGCCCAGTGCAAATGCATGGATCATCTGCCCGCCGTCAGCGGCTGGCTGCAACATGCCGAGTCGGCGAAAGTGGTGAACGAGGCACGACCGCACGCCAATGACGCGGCGAAATTGAGTGCGATGGTGCGGGAAAATGTGATCGCGCAACTGGCGAACATTCAGACCCACCCGAGCGTGCGCCTGGCCCAGGAGAAAGGCCTGCTGAACCTGCATGGCTGGGTCTATGACATCGAGACCGGGTCAATCGATGCGCTGGCGGCGGATCGCCGTACGTTTGTACCGCTGGCTGAGCAACCGGCGACGTGTGCGGTGCTGGCAAAGACCAGCGCAGCCGCCTGAAGGAGAACAGTGCAACCCTGTGGCGAGGGAGCTTGCTCCCGCTGGGGCGCGCAGCGGCCCTCGCTTATTTGGGTCCGCTGCGCAGACCAGCGGGAGCAAGCTCCTTCGCCACAGGTTTGGTGTTCAGATCAGCGTTTTACGCTGAGGTCGATCTGAGTCATACGGCTACGAACCGTAAACACCCCATCCCCCGAAAGAATCGCACTGCGCGCAAACAGGCGCCCGCTCTCCCAGTTCGAAAGCCCCAGCTCCGGCTTGTTCAACGCGTACTGCCCATCGACCCAACGGGTAATCCCGTTACCCACAAACGGCGCGTTCACCGCGTTGTAGAAACGCTCCTGGGCCGCCGCATCCTCGCTGATCAGCGACACCGTGAATTGCGGGCTGTAGCGGTTGAACAGCGCGATCGCCTGATCCAGATCATCGACGATCATCAGACTGACTTCCGGGGTTTCTTCCCATTCCCACTCGCGACCCAAATCGGACTCCGCCAGCGCTTCGGCCAAGGCCTCGGTCTGATAACCCTCGGCGCGATAGACCTCGACCGTTGTGTTCTGCCACTCGGCCGGCAGGTAGCTTTCACTGCCCGCGACGATGTGCAGTTTGCAGCCCTGCCCACGTGCGTTACCGGCCTGCTTCAGCGCATCGAGGAACAACGGCAGCAGTTCGGCGACACGGTCGCGTTGAATCAGGCAAACGTTCAGCGTGTTGCAGACCTTGCGATCCAGCGAGTTGCGCACCACGGCGGCGAAGCGTGTGGCATCGGCATCACGATCGGCAATCAGCCATGCGCCGCCAGTGCCATGCAGGCTGACCGCCGTGCCCGCCTGCTGGGCGATGCTGCCCAATTGGCTGACGGCACGCCCCGAACCCCGGGCCACCGCCAGCGACAGACGCCGGTCGGCGAACATCGCCCAACCGGCGGCGTGATTGACGCTTTCCACCAGCGACACCGCCCCCGCCGGCAGACCGGCATCGGCCAGCGCCGGGTTCAGCGCGTGAGTGACGATCGCTTGCGCGGTGCCCAATGCATCGCTGCCGATGCGCAGCACCGCGGTGTTGCCGGTGCGCAGTACGCCGGCGGCATCGGCGAACACGTTCGGCCGTCCTTCAAACACGAATGCCACAATGCCCAGCGGCGACACCACTTGTTCGACTTTCCAGCCGTCGTGTTCGACGCTGCTGATGACCTTGCCGCGCGTGGCCGGCGCATCACGCCAGGCGCGCAGACCGGCGATCATGTCACGGCGCATGCGCTCGTCGGCGAGCAGCCGGGTGGTGGAGCGACCACGGGCCTTGGCGCGTTCGATGTCGGCCAGGTTCGCCGCTTCGATCAGGCTCCAGCATTCCGGGGTTTCCAGACGTTGGGCGAACAGATCGAAGAAACGACTGATGGCTTGGTCGGTCACCGCCGACAAGGCAGTGAAAGCCGCTTCAGCGCGTTCGATGGCCACCGCAGCGGCCTGTTGATCGACCACCGGAATCAGCAACAGCTCGCCACTCACCTGCTCGACCAAAAGGTGGTCACCGGGCTGAAACCGCGCCGCCAGTTCGGGGCTGACCAAGGTCACGCGGTTACCAGCGAAAGGGATCGGCGTGCCGGCGACTAGACGTTCGAGCGCAAGAGACATGAAGCGGATTCACCATATGAGGGGCGGCCGGAAAATGTAGCGGATTCTGCGCTGAAACACACCTTCTACAAACACCAGCAAACCTGTGGGAGCTGGCTTGCCAGCGATGAGGCCGGCAAGCCCGGCATTGACGTTGCTGAACCACCGCTATCGCTGGCAAGCCAGCTCCCACAAAGTCTTGCAGTGTTTGAAAGATTGGGTCAGAACACCGACCAGCCAATCCGCGAGCTGAGCATCTCCAGCGCCGCCATCCCCGCCAGCGAGTTGCCGGCAGCGTTGAGTTCCGGCGACCACACGCACACGCTGAATTGCCCCGGCACCACCGCGACAATCCCGCCGCCGACCCCGCTCTTGCCCGGCAGGCCGACGCGATAGGCGAAATTGCCGGCCTCGTCGTACAAACCGCTGGTGGCCATGATCGAGTTGACCTGCTGAGTCTGGCGACGGGTGAGGATCTGTTCGCCGCTGTGTTTGCAGAACCCGTCGTTGGCGAGGAAGCAGAACGCCCGCGCCAGGTCGATACAGTTCATGCGCAACGCGCAGTGGCTGAAGTAGCTGCGCAATACCGCTTCGACGTCGTTGTGGAAGTTGCCGAACGATTGCATCAGGTACGCCATGGCCGCGTTGCGGGCGCGGTGCTGGTATTCGGATTCGGCGACCTTGCCGTCGACGATCACCTGTGGATTGCCCGACAGGCGCCGCACGAAGTCACGCATCGACAGGGCCGGCGCGGCGAATCGCGACTGGTTGATGTCGCAGATCACCAGCGCCCCGGCGTTGATGAACGGATTGCGCGGACGCCCGCGCTCGAACTCCAGCTGCACCAGCGAGTTGAACGGCTGGCCGGACGGCTCGTGTCCCAGACGCTCCCAAATCGCCTCGCCGGAATGCTCGATGGCCTGCACCAGGCTGAACACCTTGGAAATACTCTGCACCGAGAACGGCGTCTCGGCATCGCCGGCGCAATACATTTCGCCGTCGTTGCCGTACACGGCGATGCCCAGTTGATTGGCCGGCACAGTGCCGAGGGCGGGAATGTAGTCAGCCACTTTGCCCTGCCCGATCAGGGGCCGGACAGCGTCAAGAATCTCGTTCAACAGCGCTTGCATGCCGGGTTCCGAAGTCTCGCCCCATGGGATTGCGGGGACACTGGGGCTAGACGCTGCGCAAGCTTGCGGAATCACACAAACCCTGTAGGAGCTGCCGAAGGCTGCGATCTTTTGACCTTGCCTTTCAAAATCAAGATTAAAAGATCGCAGCCTGCGGCAGCTCCTACGGAGATCGGTCAGTGTGCGCCGTCGAGGCCGGCGAGCAGCGCACTGTCGCGGCTGTAGATATCCGGCGCATAACGCACTTGCCCATCCTTGCCGACCTGCGCCGTCCAGTAGGTCATCAGGATCGGCACCGGGGCCGACAGGCGGAATTCGTGGGTGCTGCCGGTGGCGAGCAACGTGTCGGTACGCGTACGTTCCGCCGGGGTCAACAGCAGGTCACGCAGTTGCATCGGGTGCTCGACCCGCACACAGCCCGAGCTGAAGGCGCGCGGGCCTTTGTCGAACAGGGCCTTGCTCGGCGTATCGTGCAGGTACACGGCGAACGGATTGGGGAAGCGGATCACCAGTTGCCCCAGCGGATTCCGTGGCCCGGCCTCCTGGCGCAGCATGATGTTGCCGGGGTTGTCCCAGTCGATATCCGCCGCGGCCAACGGCTGGCCATGGGCGTCGAGGACTTGCAGGTTCTGCCGGCTGAGGAAGGTCTGATCCTTGCGGATCGCCGGCAGTTTGTCTTCTTTCCAGATGGTCGGCGGCACGGTCCAGGTCGGGTTCAGGGTCAGGCGCGTAACCCGGGATTTGAGCAGCGGGGTCTGACGTTCGGCACGACCGACCTGAGTGCGGGTCTGCCAGACCGGCACACCGCCCTGATACAGGGTCAATTCGGCGGCGGCGACGTTGACCAGCAAACCGTCGGGCTCCATGTCCTGCGCCAGCCAGCGGAAACGCTCGAGGTTGACCCGCAACTGCTCGCGGCGCGTCAGCGGACTGATGTTGAGTTCGGCAATCGTTCCCGGCCCGACCACCCCGTCGGCCTGCAACGAATGGTTGGCCTGAAAGCTCTTCACCGCTTCCACCAGCACGCCTTCATAGGCATTGCCGGGCGTGCCGGTGACGTGAGTCAGATAGCCTTCGTTGAACAGGCGCTGGGCCAGTTCCGGCACGCGTTTGTCCTCCATCGCCGGGCGCAGCAGCGGGCCGTTGCCCACCGACTGCCAGTGCGGCAAGGCCTGCAGCCGTTGGCTGGCGTAGAGATGACGCAGGCTTTGATACTGCGCCAGACGCGGACGCGCCAGATCGAACGCGGCTTTGATGTCGTGCAGGCCGGGTACGGCGATCGACAGCAATTCAGCCTGACGATCACGCGGGGTGTCATCGGCATGCCACAGCGGCTCGAAATGCGACTGCAACAGACGCCCGAAATGCAGGTCTTGCAGCGCTTGCAGATAAAAGCGGCTGATGTCGATATCGGCGCACAACTCGCCGTCCTGCGGCGGATTGACGGCCACCGGATAGCGCTTGGGATTGAGGCCATCGTCGGCCAACAGCTGCAACTGCGCGCGCAACGCTGGCAAACGCCCGGACTCACTGGCCCACACCGGCAGCCAGTCCTGCTGCTGGTAGAACGTTTGCAGTTGCGCCAGCGCCGGACCACTCAACTGTGCGGCAATCGCCGGGCATGCCTGAGGCAAACCGATCAGCACCGATTGCAGCGGACTTTGTGGTTCGACCGGCATTTGCGCCGGCGGCGTCGGCAGGGTCTGCAACGGCGGCAAGGGTTCATCGGCACAAGCGACAAACGGCGCAGCGAGCAAACAAATGCTCAAGTAGCATGCGTACTTTTTGAACAACTGCTTTACTCCAATCCGTGGCCGTCTCATTGACGGTCAACCTTACATCAGGTGCGCTGAACAGTCAGGCCCGAAACAGGGGTCTGTCGGGTATGACTGGGAGTCAGGAGCCAAAGTGCCAAATAAGTAGCCAGTGAGGACACTGTATAAATGTTGACGTTTTTGCGCCGACTTCTGCTGACCAGCGCGACCGTCGTCGCCGTGAGCAGCCCAGCTTTCGCCGCCGGCAAGCCATCGCCGGTTCTCTTCACCAGCCTCGCGCACGCCGCGCCGGAACTCAATCCCCAAGCGCTCAAAGGCGCCTTGAACGCCATGCAATGCGCGGTCAACAATGGCGCGCGACCCTCACGCCATCTGGCGATCATCGATTACTCGCAACCCTCCACCGCCCGCCGACTGTGGATCTTCGACCTGAGCAGGCAGAAACTGGTGCTGCGCGACCTGGTCGCCCATGGTTCGAATTCCGGGGAAAACTTCGCCACTCAGTTCTCCAATCGCGAAGGCAGTTACCAGTCCAGCCTCGGGCTGTTCCGCACCCAGGAAAGTTACGAGGGAACCCATGGTTATTCGCTGCGCATGGACGGTCTGGAGCCGGGCTTCAATGATCTGGCCCGCGACCGCGCCATCGTGATCCACGCCGCCGACTACGTGAATCCGCTGTGGAGCAAGCGCCAGGGCCGTATCGGTCGCAGCCAGGGTTGCCCGGCGGTGCGTCCGCAAGTGGCAAGGCAGGTGATCGACAAACTCAAGGACGGCCAGTTCATGTTCTCCTGGTACCCGGATCAGCGCTGGCTGAAGTCCTCGCCGTACCTCAACTGCCAGCCGCAACAGGTGGCGAGTATCTTGAGTAGCCACGCCAGCTGACGATCAGGGCCATGACCATCAGCGCCGCCGCAACCCCGAACGTACTGTGCAAGCCACTGCCGATGACGTCGGCCGGGGCTTGCGTCGGGTTGCCAGTAGCGAAGGCAAACACCGCGCCCATGACCGCCGCGCCGGTGATCAGTCCGAGATTGCGCGACAGCCCGAGCAAGGCCGACACCACGCCGCGCTGATCCTGACTGACCGTCGCCATCAACCCGGTATTGTTCGCCGCCTGAAACAACGCGTAACTGCTGGCAATCACCGCCATCGGCAACAGATACCCCGGCAGGCCGAGACGCATCGGCAACAACGCCAACAAGCTGCAACCCCCGACCATCCCGAGCAACGCCCCCGGCACCACACGCCGTGCACCGAAGCGATCCACCAGACGCCCGGCCGGCACCCCGCCGCACGCGGCCAGCAGCGGCCCGACTGACAACGCCAGGCCGACCACGGTGCTGCCCAGTCCCAGGCCTCGGCTCAGGTAAAACGGCCCGACCACCAGCGTGGTCATCATCACCGTCGTCACCAGCAATGTCAGCGCAAGGCTGCTGCTCAGACGCGCATCGCTGAAGAGAGACAAACGAATCAGCGGCGCTCTGGCTTTGATCTCGACCGCAATAAACAGCCCCGCCCCGCCTACGCTCGACAGCAGCAATACCAGGGTGAATCCATCCAGCGTCATCGCCAGCGCATAGGCCGCCAGCGTCAATACCAACACTGCGCTGCCGAGATAATCAAACGCAACACCCGCCCGCACCGGCCGATCCGCCGGCAGATAGCGATAAACCAGCCACGCGTTGAGCAGGCCCAAGGGCACGTTGAGGACAAAGATCGACGGCCAACCGACATGCGCGATCAACAGACCACCCAGTGACGGCCCGAGGCTGGTGCCGGTGGCCGACATCGTCGCGAGCAGGCCCATCGCACTGCCCGCCCGCGCTTTGGGCACCGCATCCGCCACCAGCGCCACGGTCAAGGCGAACATGATTGCCGCGCCCAGGCCTTGCACGGCCCGGGCGCCAATCAACCAGCCCAACCCCGGCGCCAGTGCGCAACACAACGACGCACTGGTAAAAATGCCAATGCCGATCAACAGCAATCGCCGCCGCCCGAACACATCGCCCAGACGTCCAACGCTGACAATCAACGTGGTGACCGCCAGCAGGTACGCCAGCACGATCCATTGCACCTGTTGAAACGTCGCATCGAACGCTGCGGCCAGGGTGGGTAATCCGGCGTTGGCGATGCTGGTGTCCAGTGACGGCATCAACATCGACAGCGCCAGGCTGGTCAGCGCCCAGCGGGCTTGAGGGGGCAAAGGGGATCCGGGCATCGGGCGCTCCTGGTGCAAAGGTCAGACGGCATAGCCTGAGTCTCGACAAGGCAAGGCGCAAGACGCATGCTTTGCACTTGATACCTGCATGGAACGCCATGTCATGAGCGCACCGGACCTTAACCTGTTGATCACCCTTGACGTACTGCTGCGCGAAGGCAGCGTCGCCCGCGCCGCGCAAATTCTGCAGCTGAGCCCGTCGGCCATGAGCCGTGCGCTGGCCCGGCTGCGCGAGACCACCGGCGATCCGTTGCTGGTGCGCGCCGGACGTGGCCTGGTTCCGACCCCGCGCGCGCTGGAGTTGCGTGAGCGAGTCAGCACGCTGGTGCAGGAAGCCGAGGCCGCTTTGCGCCCCGCCGAGATTCTCGACCCCGGCCAGCTGCAGCGCACCTTCACCCTGCGCAACACCGACGGTTTTGTTGAAACCTTCGCCGCCGCCCTGCTCGCGCGCATCGCCGAAGAAGCACCCGGCGTGCGCCTGCGGTTTGTGCAGAAGGCCGACAAGGACAGCACCCTTCTACGCGAAGGCCGGGTGGATCTGGAGACCGGTGTGGTCGATGACAGCACCGACCCGGCGCTGCACAGCCGTATCCTGTTTCAGGATCACTGGATTGGTGTAGTCCGTGAGGGCCATCCGTTGAGTGCGGGCAAGATCAGCAGCAAACGCTTCGCCGGCGGCCAGCACATTCTCATCTCACGTCGCGGGCGCAGCAGCGGTCCGGTGGACGAAGCGTTGCTGGCTGCGGGTCTGACGCGGGATATCGTTACTTCATTCGGCGGATTTTCGGCGGCGCTGACGCTGGTCCGCGAATCAGACCTGATCGCCACGGTTCCGGAGCGTCACACCAGCAAGCTGCGCATGGGCCTGCACAGCTTCGCCCTGCCCTTCAGAATGCCGCCGATCAGCGTGTCGATGCTCTGGCACCCGCGCATGGACGCCGACCCGGCGCACCGCTGGTTGCGCAATTGTGTGCGGGAAGTCTGCGTCTAACGCGCATCGCCGCCGGCCGGTTTATAGAACAGGAATTTGCCGACCGCGGCGGTCTTTTTGTACTCCTTGGCCCAGCTCGGGTGCACGTTGCGATCATGAAAGTACAACGCGCCACGGGTACGATCCGGCAACTGGCGGTTGAGTGCCTTGCCGGCGATGTCCTTGGCCAGGGTGTATTCGGCGTCTTCCTTGACCTGATCGGCCTTGCCATCGCACCACCAGGAAAACTGGCAGCTCTTGGTTTCAGAACCTTGTTTGACCACGGCACACACGGTGTCGGGGAAGCCGTCATGACCCAGGCGGTTCATCACCACGTTGGCCACGGCCTGCATTTCCGCAGTGTCGCGACCCTTGGCTTCCCAGTAGATACTGCGTGCCAGGCAGGTGATCGGATCGTCCAGCGGCGCGGTGCCGGCGGGGTCCACGGCTTGTACTTCAGTAGGTGTGATCGCTTCGGATTTGGGTGCCGGCGCCGCGCTGACTTTGTCAGCGGCTTTCTCTTCCAGCACCTGGGCTTTTTCTTCGGCCTTGGCCTTGATCGGGGCCTGATCGGTGGCCATCACCACACCAGCCATCAGGGTTACTGCGAAACAGCCAGCCAACCATTTCAATCCCATGTCAGTTCTTCCGGCAGCGCCCGTTCCGGGCAAGGTGTTTCGTGGGGGAGACGCCCGGTTCCCGGGGCCTTCGGAGAGTGTAGACGGCAAAGGCCGGCGTAACGTTCCGCAGAAAAACCGGCTCGATGAAGAAAAAAGACATTGCATGGACCGGGGGCCTTTCGCGCATCATGAGCGCATTCCGCTCAAGGAGATTTCCATGCGTTTCATGCCATCCGTTTTGCGCTTTGCCGCGCTGTCCTTTGGGCTGGCCGTGGCCGCCTCGGCCATGGCTGCCGACGAGTCGCAACTGATCGAGTCGATCAATGCCTACCGCAGCCAACCGCAGCGTTGCGGCAGCCAGGCGTCCAATGAACTGCCACCGCTGTCGGCCGACCCACGACTGAGACTGCCGGCCACCGGCGCGGTAGATCTGCAACAGGCCATGGCCAGCGCCAGTTACCCGATGGTCAACGTGCAGGCGATCACCCTCAACGGCCCACGCGATGCGGCGTCGGCGATGAAGGCGATTCAGGAGAGCTTCTGTCAGGTGGTGCTGGATCCGCAGTTCGTCGATGTCGGCGTGAGCCGCGCCGATCGCGACTGGCGCATTGTGCTGGCACGTCCACTGCTGTCGGCAAAACTCGCGGATGCGCAGAGTGAAGGCCAGAAGTTGCTTGAACAACTCAACGCCGCCCGCGCCCAGCCACGTCAATGCGGCGGCCAGGCCTTTGCCGCCGCTGCGCCATTGGCCTGGAATGCGAGCCTGGGCAGCATCGCTCAGGATCACAGCCGCGACATGGCCAACAACAATTACTTCGACCACAAGGACCGTGACGGCCGCACCCCGGGCGACCGCGCCGAACTGGCCGGCTACAGTGGCCAGCTGGTCGGCGAAAACATCGCCGCCGGGCAAGACACTGTGCGCAAAGTCGTCGATGGCTGGCTCGCCAGCCCCGGCCACTGCGCCAACCTGATGAACCCACAATACAAGGAACTCGGCGCCGCCTACGCGACCGACCCGAAAAGCAGCGCCGGCATTTACTGGACCGCGATGTTCGGCGCGCCATAACCCTGATTGATGGAACATCAGCGATCACAGCTGACAGTGGATGTGCTCTGACACCGGTGGCGACTGCACGGACGCCTTCACGAGCACGCCCACTGTGGGCGTTCAAACCCGGATCGTCGTCCCGCTGAACAATCCACTCATCATCGAGCGCATCAATCAGCCATTCACTAATAGTGATTGGACGCTTGCCAACGTTGCCCCTAACCTGCGTGCACTCCATTCCTTCCGCTCAATGCGGCTTCTCTACTCCTGTAAGGCTGTCATGTCAGAGCGTGTCTTGATCGATGGTTACAACCGCCGTGTCGACTATCTGCGCATGTCGGTTACCGACCGCTGCGACTTCCGCTGCGTGTATTGCATGGCCGAGGACATGCAGTTTCTGCCGCGCCAGCAAGTGCTGACGCTGGAGGAGATCTATCAACTGGCACAGAGCTTCGTGGCGCTGGGCACGCGCAAGATTCGCCTGACGGGTGGCGAGCCGCTGGTCCGTCCGGGCGTCGTCAAACTGTGCGAACAGATCGCCGCCCTGCCCGGCCTGCGTGAGCTGTGCATGACCACCAACGGCTCGCAACTGGACAAACTCGCCGCGCCGCTGTTCGACGCCGGGGTCAGGCGCCTGAACATCAGTCTCGACAGCCTCGACCCGGATCGCTTCAAGCAAATGACCCGCACCGGTGATCTGGCGCAGGTGATCAAGGGCATCGATGCGGCGCACAAGGCCGGTTTCACCCGAACCAAACTCAACGTGGTGGTGATGCAGGGCCGCAACGATCAGGAGATCAACGATCTGGTGAGCTTCGCCATCGACCGCCAGCTCGACGTCTCCTTCATCGAGGAAATGCCGCTGGGGATCATCAGCGAACACAGTCGCGCCGAGTCGTTTTTCTCCAGCGCTCAGGTGCGCGAGAAAATCGCCGAGCGCTACACCCTGATCGATTCCGCCGAGTCGACCCAAGGCCCGTCGCGCTACTGGCGCGTGGCCGAAGCACCGGACATTCGCCTGGGCTTTATCTCGCCGCACAGCCACAATTTCTGTGGCACCTGCAACCGCGTGCGGCTAACCGTCGAAGGACGTTTGCTACTGTGTCTGGGTAACGAGCATTCGGTGGACCTCAAAGCCGTGTTGCGTGCTCATCCGGGGCAACCGCAGCGGCTGGAGAAGGCCATTATCGAGGCGATGAAACTCAAGCCGTACCGGCACAATTTCGAAGTGAACGACGACGTTCAGGTCGTGCGCTTCATGAACATGACCGGCGGTTGAGCCGCCCTCACCCTGCGTAACCGGGATCGCCCAGCATGATCGTCAGACCCAAGGTCAACCAGTTCGCCATTCTCTTCACCCTCAAGGGCTCGATCGCCAAACGCATCGCCCTGCGCACGCTGATGGTCACCTTGCTGGCCTCCGCCATCGTGCTGATGGAAATGCTCCACCCGAGCAACTTCACCAAGGTCAACGCCACGCCGTTCACCTTGCTCGGGCTGTCGCTGTCGATTTTCATGAGTTTTCGCAACAACGCCTGCTACGACCGTTGGTATGAAGCGCGCAAGGCCTGGGGCGATGTGCTGGTGCACATTCGTTCGGTGATCCGCGAAACCCAGGTCATCCGCGAATCGGTGCAACGCAAGCCGTTGCTGCTCAATCTCTGCGGTTTTGCCCACTCGCTGAATGCGCGGTTGCGCCGGGAAAGCGAAGCGGCGGCCAGCCATGCGTGGATCACCCCGCCGCACGATGCACAGGTGCCAGACTACAGCGGGCGCATTCTGCAGCAGGTCGGCCAACAGTGCTCCGACCTGCACCAGAGCGGCGAACTGAGCGAGTGGCGCTACATGCTGCTGGCCAATCACCTGACCAGCCTGACCCAGGCGCAAGCGGTGTGCGAACGGATCAAGAACACCCCGCTGCCCTTCCCCTACACCCTGCTGCTGCACCGCACCATCTATCTGTTCTGCATCCTGTTGCCGTTCGCCATGGCCGAACCGCTGGGCTGGCTGACGCCGCTGTTTACCGCGATTGTCAGCTACACATTTTTTGGTCTGGACGCGATTGCCGATGAGCTGGAAGACCCGTTCGGTCGCGACGAAAACGACCTGGCGACCGACTCGCTGGTGCGCACCATTGAGCGCGATATTCTCAGCGAACTGGGTGAGACCGACCTGCCACCGATGTTGTTGCCGGTGGACTATGTGCTGAGCTGATTCTTCGTTTTCCAGACACCTCAAAAACCTGTGGGAGCTGGCTTGCCAGCGATGGCGGCGGGTCAGTCACTCTGATGTTGGCTGACACGGCCTCATCGCTGGCAAGCCAGCTCCCACAGATTTTGATAGTGTTGATACGTTTTCATAAGCCTTACAAAAAAGATCGCAGCCTTCGCTTTAAAAGAGTTCGTTGAAGGGAATGAAGCGCAGCGGATTGCCGATGCGGTGGGTGCTATGTTCCGGCACTTCCACCAGCCCATCGGCCCAGGTCGCACCCAGCAAAACGCCGGAGCTTTGATTCGGGTACAGCACTGCATTTCCCGCTTCCAACCGCACCCGCAGGTATTCGCGCCGGCTGCCGGCCTTGCTCCAGTCGAACCCGGCATTCACCGTAAAGCTCAACGGCATGACCTCTTCCACGCCCTGAATGCGCAGCAGATATGGCCGCGCCAGCAGGCCGAAGGTCACCAGCGCCGAGGTCGGATTGCCCGGCAGACCGATCACGGGCACGTTGCCGAAATGCCCCACGGTCAGCGGCTTGCCCGGTTTGATCGCCAGTTTCCACAGCAGCGGCTTGCCGTCCTCGCGCAACACCTGCCCGAGGCAATCGGCATCACCGGCAGACACGCCACCCGTGGTCAGGATCAAGTCGGCCGCCACTTGCAGTTGTTCAAGCTTGAGCCGCGTCTGCGCCGGGCGATCCGGGAGGATTCCGGCGTCGATCACTTCGCAGCCCAGCTCGCGCAACCAATGACCGAGCAACACGCGGTTGCTGTTGTAGATGCTGCCGGGGCGCAGTGGCTGGCCCGGTTCGACCAGTTCGTCACCGGTCGACAGCAGCGCCACGCGCGGGCGCCGCACCACGTGCAACTGCGCCAACCCTTGCCCGGCGGCGACCGCCAGTTCGAACGGTCCGAGGCGTTTGCCGGCGCGCAGGAGAATGTCGCCGATGCGGTTTTCCTGGCCTTGTGCACGAATGTTCTGCCCCGCCTTCAGCGGCTGCAAGAAACGCACGCGGCCGTCGTCCAGCACTTCGACGTTCTCCTGCATCTCGACGCAAGTGGCACCCAGCGGTACCTGTGCGCCGGTAAAGATCCGCGCACAGGTGCCGGGCAACAAAGCGTCCGGCGCCTGGCCGGCGTAAATCTTTTGCGACACCTTCAACGGCTGGCGATGCAGATCGGCCAGGTTCAACGCGTAACCGTCCATGGCACTGTTCGGCCACGGCGGCAGGTCGAGCGTCGCCACCAGATCACTGGCGAGCACCCGCCCGCGCGCCTCGTCGAGCGGCAGCATTTCGCTGTCGGCCAATCGTTGCTCATTGGCCATGCCGAGCAGTTGGTCGAGGGCGTCTTCGACCGGCATCAACGCCGCCTTGCTCATCCGCGTGGCCCGCAGGCGTTCACTGATTTGAGGTGCGGCACGAAGTTGCACGGGCGATGGCGGTTGTCCAGTTGCTCGGCAAGAATGCCTTCCCACGCCGTGCGGCAGGCACCGGTCGAACCTGGCAGGCAGCACACCAGCGTGCCGTTGGACAGCCCTGCCAGCGCGCGGCTTTGCACGGTCGACGTGCCGATGTCGAGAATCGAAATGGCGCGGAACAACTCGCCAAACCCGTCGATCTGCTTGTCGAGCAGACAGGCCACCGCTTCCGGTGTGCTATCGCGCCCGGTGAAGCCAGTGCCGCCGGTAATCAGCACCACCTGAACGCTGTCGTCGGCAATCCAGTGGGCGACCTGGGCGCGGATCTTGTACAGATCATCCTTGAGCAGATTGCGTTCGCTCAAAGTGTGACCGGCCTCCAGCAGACGGCTGACCAACAATTGCCCGGAGGTGTCGCTCGCATAATCGCGAGTATCGCTGACGGTCAGTACGGCAATGTTCAGGGGCACAAACAGGGCATCCGCTTTCGCACTCATGGAATCTCCGGCAATAGTCAATCAGATTGCCGAGCAGCCTAAGTGCCACTTGTGAGGACTGTCTAATCACTCTGACCTACCGCATTATCGATCTGCTCTATCGCTCCCGTTGACCTTGGCCAACGCCTTTGAAACCATGGGCGATAGAGCTGATCGATAGGCTTTTCAACGCTTCCGATTGGACGCGACCCGAGGCAAATGTGATTGTCGCGCCTCGCGTTTTCCATGCGCGGCGCGCCTCTGCGTCAACAGCCCATTCAAATTTCAACGAGCAGGTGCTTTCGTGGACATCAAACAACTCAAGTTCCTGATCGCGCTGGACGAAACCCGACACTTCGGCCAGGCCGCCGCCCGCTGCCACATTACCCAGCCGACCCTGTCGATGCGTCTGCGCAATCTGGAAGATGAGCTGGATCTGGTGCTGGTCAATCGCGGCCAGCGCTTTGAAGGGTTTACCGAGGCCGGCGAACGAGTGCTGGCCTGGGCCCGCACGCTGCTGGCCGCGCATGACGGCCTGTTTGCCGAAGCCGCAGCGTGCCGCGGGCAACTGGTCGGCAGCCTGCGCCTGGGCCTGGTGCCGTTGAGCAACTTCAACCCGATCAATTACATCCAGAGCTTGTCCGGCACGTATCCCGAGCTGAAATTCAGTCTGTCGTCGGGGAGTTCAGACGAGATCATCGCCGAGCTTGGCAACAATCAACTGGACCTGGGCGTGTGCTACCTCGACCACGTCAACCACAACTATTTCGATTTTTTCGAGATTGGCGAAACCCGCGTCGGGCTGCTTTACGACAACCGTCACTTCCATTTCGAAGGCTCTGACATCAGCTGGGAAGACGCCGCCGAACTGCCGTTGGGGATGATCACCACCGGCATGCATTACCGCAAATCCATCGACCTGAGTTTCCGCAGTCGCGGCCTCAATCCGCAGCCGATCCTGGAAAGCGATTCGACCTATCAGCTGTTGCAGGCCATTCATCAGGGCTTCTGTTGCTCGATCATGCCGCTGGACAGCGGGCTGGAAGAGCCGATCGAACACCTGTCGTTCATGCAATTGCCGGATGCCAGTGTGCTGGCACCGCTGGGGCTGGTGATGCGCAAGACCGAACCGCGTTCGGCGATCGCCGAGAAGTGCTTCGCCGAGGCACGCAAGTTGTTTGGAAAGGGTCAAGACTGACACCACACTTGAACAAAAAACTGCTTAGATAGCGGCTTCGACAACATCCACCGCAGGCGCCGCGCTTGAACACCTCACCCGAAGATTTGCCCAGACCCGCTCCCGTAACGCTGCGCCAGGCCTGGCGCTTCTGGCTCAAGCTCGGCTGCATCGGGTTCGGCGGCCCGGCCGGGCAGATCGCGATCATGCATCAGGAACTGGTCGAGCTCCGGCGCTGGATCTCCGAGCGACGGTTTCTGCATGCGCTGAACTACTGCATGTTGCTGCCCGGCCCCGAGGCCCAGCAGCTGGCGACCTACATTGGCTGGCTGTTGCATCGCACCTGGGGCGGGGTGATCGCCGGGGCACTGTTCGTATTGCCGTCACTGTTTATTCTGATTGCGCTGTCGTGGCTGTACATCGCCTTCGGCGACGTGCCGGTGGTCGCTGGAATCTTCTACGGGATCAAACCGGCGGTGACCGCGATTGTCTTGCACGCGGCGCACCGTATCGGCTCGCGGGCGTTGAAAAACAGTTGGTTGTGGGCGATCGCCGGGGCGTCATTCGTGGCGATTTTTGCCTTCAATCTGCCGTTCCCACTGATTGTGCTCGGCGCGGCACTGATCGGTTATCTCGGCGGGCGACTGGCGCCGCAGCGCTTCAACAACGGCGGCCAGCGCAGCAACGCCCAATCCTTCGGCCCGGCGTTGATCGATGACGACACGCCGACGCCTGAGCATGCGCGATTCAGCCTGCCAAAGCTGTGGCGCCTGCTGTTGATCGGCGCGGCGTTATGGTGTTTGCCGATGGGCCTGCTGACCGCGCTGTTCGGCTGGGACGGCACCTTCACGCAAATGGGCTGGTTCTTCACCAAAGCCGCACTGCTGACCTTCGGTGGCGCCTACGCGGTGTTGCCGTATGTCTATCAAGGCGCGGTCGGGCATTACGGCTGGCTGACGCCGACGCAGATGATCGATGGCCTCGCCCTCGGCGAAACCACACCCGGCCCGCTGATCATGGTGGTGGCGTTTGTCGGTTTCATTGGCGGCTACGTGCAACCGGCATTCGGCGCGGAACATGCGTTCGCCGCCGGCGCATTGGCAGCGACGCTGGTGACCTGGTTCACCTTCCTGCCTTCGTTTCTGTTCATCCTCGCCGGCGGGCCGCTGGTGGAGTCGACCCACAACGAACTGAAGTTCACTGCACCGTTGACCGCGATCACCGCGGCGGTGGTCGGGGTGATCCTCAACCTGGCGTGTTTCTTCGCGTATCACGTGTTCTGGCCGAGCGGTTTCGCCGGGCATCCGGATCTGTTTTCGATCGGGCTGGCGCTGCTGGCGGCGTTGGCGCTGTTCATTTTCAAACGCGGGGTGATCGAAGTGTTGATCGTTTGCGCCCTTGCCGGGCTGGGCTTTCACCTGCTGCGCTGAACGTCGTCCAACGGTGCCGGGGCGCAATCAGCGGTTTACAGGCCCGCAGATTGCCCCTTACTATCCGGGCACACCGGTCGGCGGGTATGCCCCGCCACCGACGTTTTCCGCCAACGGAAACACGCGTTATGAGTACGTCACCACAACAACCAGAAAGGTTGAACGTCTCCGCTGTGTGCGCCCCCTGTCACAGGGGCCGTGCATGAATCGCATCGTCAATCTCCCCATGGCCCTGCGCCGTTCCAAGCTGCGTCACTCCGCACGCCCGCCGGATATCGCCTGCTGATTCCGACAGTCAGAAAATCCATTTGTGGCGAGGGAGCTTGCTCCCGCCGGACTGCGTAGCAGTCCCCTGCCCTTGAATCAAAAAGCGAGAGGCGCTTCGCGCCTCAGCGGGAGCAAGCTCCCTCGCCACAGGTTCTGTGTCACGTCTGACTGATCTCCATTTGATATCCCTGCCGGGACGCCTTCAATGCGCCCGGCCCGAATCTGCGCGCCTGTGCGGCGCCATCGTGAGTGATTGACCATGAAATTCGCAGCCATCGAAGACGCACGCCTGTTCCTTGAACAAAACCCCGATATCGACATGATCGAGCTGTTCATCCTCGACGCCAACGGCGTGCCACGCGGCAAGTTGTTGCACCGTGAAGAACTGCTTGCCGTGTACCAGAGCGGTCGCCCGCTACCCAGCACCATCCTCGGCCTCACCGTGCAGGGCGAGGATGTGGAAAACTCCGGGCTGGTGTGGGACGTCGGCGACATCGACTGCCGCGCCTACCCGCTCGAAGGCAGTCTGGTGCGCCTGCCGTGGCGACAGATTCCCACCGCGGCGGTGCAGGTCAGCATGCACCCGACCGAGGGAATGCCAGCGAGCATCGCCGACCCGCGTCATCTGCTGATCAAGGTCATCGACGGCCTCAAGGCCGAGGGTTATCACCCGGTAATGGCGTGCGAACTGGAGTTCTATCTGCTCGACGCCAAACGCGATCACAACGGCCGTCCGCAACCGGCGCTGGATGCCGATGGCGGCCGACCGCGACACACTCAGGTCTACGGTTTGCGCGAACTGGAGCAGATCGAACCGTTCCTCGCCGACCTCTACAGCGCCTGCAAACTGCACGGCATTCCGGCGCGCACGGCGATCTCGGAATATGCGCCAGGACAGGTGGAAATCACCCTCGAACATGGCGACGCACTGGTCGCGATGGATCAGGCAGTGCGCTACAAACGTTTGGTCAAAGCGGTGGCGCACAAGCACGGCATGCAGGCGACGTTCATGGCCAAGCCGTTCGATGATCTGGCCGGCACCGGCATGCACATGCACGTCAGCCTCGCCGATGGCGAAGGACGCAACCTGTTCGCCGCCGAGGATCCGGCCGGCACCCCGCTGCTGCGCACGGCGATTGGCGGCATGCTCGCCTCGCTGCTCGATACGCTGCTGCTGTTCTGCCCCAACGCCAACTCCTACCGCCGCTTTCAGGCCAACAGCTATGCGCCTTTGGCGCCGACCTGGGGCGTCGACAACCGCACAGTAAGCCTGCGCGTACCGGGCGGCCCGGCCAACACCCGGCACATCGAACACCGCATCTGCGGCGCCGACGCCAACCCGTATCTGGCGGCGGCAGCGATCCTTGCCGGGATCCATCGCGGGATTCGTGAAAACCTCGATCCGGGTGCGCCGGTCGAGGGCAACGGCTACGCGCAAGCCAAGGAACTGCTGCCGACCGATTGGCTGACGTCGCTCCAGGCGCTGGAAAATTCCGCGTGGGCGCGGGATGCCCTGGGCCAGGAATTTCTTGGCGTGTACCTGGCGGTGAAGCGTGCCGAATACCGGCAGTTCATGGCCGAGGTGGGTGAGCAGGATTGGCGTTGGTACCTGACCGAAGCCTGACATACACCCTGAATCCTGCGGGAGCTGGCTTGCCAGCGATGGGGCCGGCACATTCAGCATCTCTGGTGACTGATACGCCGCTATCGCTGGCAAGCCAGCTCCCACAAGGACCTCGAATTGACTCCCGATTTTTTGTGGACACCAACATGACCCAACGCTGCAATTCCTACTACACCGCCACCCTTCAACAGGACACCGACTACCCGACCCTGCAAGGCCGACATCAAGTCGATGTGGTGATCATCGGCGGCGGTTTCACCGGCGTCGCCACCGCCGTCGAACTCGCCGAAAAAGGCCTGAAAGTTGCCATCGTCGAGAGCCACAAGATCGGCTGGGGCGCCACCGGGCGCAATGGCGGACAAGTCACCGGCAGCCTCTCCGGCGACGGCGCGATGCGCAAACAGATGCGCCCGAAACTCGGTGATGAAGTCGACGATTTCATCTGGCACCTGCGCTGGCGCGGGCATCAAATCATCCGGCAGCGGGTCGAGAAGTACGGCATTCAGTGCGACCTCAAACACGGTCATCTGCACGCGGCTTACAAGCCGAGCCACATGGCCGGTTTGCGCAATGATTACGAGGAAGCCGTGCGTCGCGGCCTCGGCGACGAAGTCAGCCTGCTCGACCGCAGTCAAATGCGCGACCTGCTGCAAAGCGACCTCTACCACGGCGCAATCAAGAACACGCGCAACATGCATCTGCACCCGCTCAACCTGTGTATCGGCGAAGCGCGGGCGGCAGAAAGTCTTGGCGCGCTGATCTTCGAGAACAGTGAAGTGCTGGAGATCATTCACGGCAAGAGCCCGGGCGTACGCACCGCCCACGGCCAGATCGACGCCAATCAGGTCATGCTCGCCGGTGACGTCTATCACAAGCTCGAACCGGGCCAGCTCAAGGGCAAGATTTTCCCGGCCATGGGCGGTATCGTCACCACCGCGCCGCTGGGTGATCTGGCGCGGCAGATCAATCCCGAAGACCTCGCGGTGTACGACTGCCGTTTCGTCCTCGACTACTACCGCCTCACGGCCGACGGGCGCCTGCTGTTCGGTGGCGGCGCGAACTACAGCGGCAAGGATTCACGGGACATCGCCGCCGAACTGCGCCCGTGCATCGAACAGACCTTCCCGGCGCTCAAAGGGGTGCAGATCGACTATCAGTGGAGCTGCGCGATGGGCATCGTGATCAACCGCATTCCGCAACTGGGCAAGCTCTCGGACAACGTCTGGTATTGCCAGGGCTACTCGGGACACGGGATCGCGACGACGCACATCATGGGCGAAATCATGAGCCGCGCGATCACCGGGCAGATGGAACAGTTCGACACGTTTGCGCAGTGCCAGCACATTCGGGTGCCGATGGGGGATTTGCTGGGCAATCCGTTGCTGGCGGCGGGGATGTGGTATTACCAGATGCTTGAAAAATTGCGTTGATCGCACTGGCCCCATCGCTGGCAAGCCAGCTCCCACAGTGTCCGTGTCGTACTCAACATTATGTACACCACCAAAACCTGTGGGAGCTGGCTTGCCAGCGATGAGGCCAGCAGCCTCAGCACAAAACCTCAGTCCGGCAACTGCTCCACCACAATCCCCAACCGCCGATAATCCTCGACACTGCCCGACGCCAGATGCCGCTCGGTAATCAGCGTATGCAGGCGCGTGCACGGCGCCACCACAAACGGCTCCACCGCCCCCAGCTTGTCCGCCGTGGTTACCGCAATCACCCGCGTCGCGCTGTCGAGCAGCGCCTGTTTCACCGGCACTTCATCGAAGTGCAGCGAGGTGATGCCCACTTCCGGGTGAATCGCGCAGACGCCGGTAAAGGCAAGGTCCGCCTTGATCCCGGTCAGCATGCGTACCGCTTCATGCCCGCTGGCCGACATCGTGCGTGGGTTCAGTTGCCCTCCGGCGAGAATCACTTTCACGCCCTTGTACTCAGACAACGCGATGGCCGTCATCGGCGCTGCGGTTACCGCGGTGATCTGGATATCCGCCCGTAGCGAACGCGCCACCTGCAACGCGGTCGAGCCGGAATCGAACAACACAATCTGCCCGTCCTCGACCTCTCGCGCCGCCCGTTGCGCCAACTGCACTTTGACCTCATCGGTCTCATCCAGCCGGGTGAAGTAATCCTTGCCGCTGTCCTTGGGCCTTGGCAGCGCCCCGCCGTGCACACGCTGCACCAGTCCGGCGTTGTCCAGTTCGGCGAGGTCGCGGCGGATGGTGTCTTCGGACACGGCGAAATGCTGGCTCAACTCGGAGGCCATGACCTTGCCGTCGCGCTCGAGGATCAGGAGGATTTTCTGCCGGCGCAGGGAGGGCAGTGCGGTGACCGAATGATCGTGCATGGTTTTGCCTGTTTGTGCTTGTAGTTGCAGGTTTTGCCGAGACTAGCGAAAGCCTCGGGCAAACACAAACCGGCCGGTATCAATTGTTTCGATCATTGGAATCAACAGGCCCAATTTTTTCTTTGCATGGCGCCTGTTCAGAATGGCCTCACTTTAAAAAGGCTCAGGATGAACAGCTGATGAATCTCAATTTTGCGTTTGCGTGCATGATCGTGGTGTCTTTTGCGATTGCCTTGGGCCACGCCTGATCCGTCACACCGACTTCGCCAGATGCTCGCGAAGCCACTTGTGTGCCGGGTCGCGATGCGCGCGCTCGCCCCAGAACATCGCCATTTCGTAGCCCGGCACCTGCAGCGGTGCGTCCACCACCTGCAATGCCGGGTTGCCGCGCACCAGCCGTGACGGCAGCATCGCCACCAGATCAGTACTGGCCAGCACCGACATCACCATCAGAAAATGCGGCACCGACAGCACCACTTTGCGCGCCAGACCGACCTCGGCCAGCGCCTTGTCGGTGACCCCGAAAAAGCCCCCGCCCTCGCGCGACACCATCACGTGTTCCAGCGCGCAGAACTGTTCGCGAGTCGGCTTACGCTTCAACCCCGGATGCCCGACGCGACCGGCCAACACGTAATGCTCGGTGAACAGCACCCGCTGATGCAGATCCAGCGGCGCGTCTTCGGTGATGTGCAGCGCCAGGTCAAACACGCCCTGCTCCGCCTGCCTGGCCAACTGCGCCGGCACCAGATCAAGCACCGCCAGCCGCGTGCCCGGTGCCTGAGTGCGCAAACCGCTGAGGGCTGGCAGCACCACCGTCGACTCGCCGTAATCGGTCGCCGCGACTTTCCAGATGTGGCGGGCCTGTGCCGGATCGAACGCGCTGGCCGGCGCCACCGCGCGTTCCAGTGCTTCCAGTGCCTCGCGCAACGGCTCGCGCAGTTCATCGGCCCGCACGGTCGGGCGCATGCCCCGTGGCCCGGGCAGCAACAGCGGGTCACCGAAGATCTCGCGCAGCTTGGCCAGGTGCACGCTCACCGACGGCTGCGACAGGCTCAAGCGCTCTGCGGCGCGGGTTACGTTGTGTTCTGCCAACAACACGTCTAGGGTCAACAGCAAGTTGATATCCAGACGTCGTAAATTATTCATGGCTATACCTGACATATCAGACATTCATTTCCAATATACCGATCAAGGATTGATCCTGCCTGCATTCAACCAAGGAGTTGCAACATGAATGTGCTACTGGTCTACGCCCACCCCGAACCCTCTTCGCTCAACGGCTCGCTCAAGGACTTCACCGTCCAGCGCCTGCAAGCCGCCGGCCATACCGTGCAGGTCTCCGACCTGTATGCGATGAACTGGAAAACCACGATCGACGCCGATGACGCTCCCGGTCGCGATGAAAGCCGACCATTCCACGCTTCGATCGACTCGAAACTGGCTTACCAACAGGGCCGGCAGTCCGCCGACATCGCCCGCGAGCAGGAAAAACTGTTGTGGGCCGACGCATTGATCCTGCAGTTTCCGCTGTGGTGGTTCACCATGCCGGCCATCCTCAAAGGCTGGGTCGAGCGCGTGTATGCCTACGGGTTTGCCTACGGTGTCGGCGAGCATTCCGATGCGCGCTGGGGCGAGCGTTACGGCGAAGGCAAAATGAAAGGCAAACGCGCGATGCTGCTGGTCACCACCGGAGGCTGGGATTCGCATTACAGCCCACGCGGGATCAACGGGCCGATTGATGATTTGCTGTTTCCGATTCAGCACGGCGTGCTGTTCTACCCCGGTTTCGACGTGGTGCCGCCCTTCCTGGTGTACCGCGCCAGCCGCATGGATCAAGCGCGGTTTGCCGAGACCTGCGAGGCGCTGGGTACGCGTCTGGATGAGCTGTGGAGCACGCGGCCGATTGCGTATCGGCAGCAGAATGCCGGGGATTATGAGATTCCGGCGTTGACGTTGAAGGAAGGTATTGCACCGGGGCTAGAGGGCTTTGCCGCCCACACGCGGTAAAGATCACTGAACCTTTGTGGCGAGGGAGCTTGCTCCCGCTCGGCGACGCAGTCGTCGCAAAACCTGGGATTTCGGTACACCTGAAACACCGTGGCATCGGCGTTTGGGGCCGCTTCGCAGCCCAGCGGGAGCAAGCTCCCTCGCCACAGGGGGATGTGCTTCAGACTTCCTTCTGCGCTCGTCGCACCTGCACCAACAACGCCGGCGCAAAGTGCAGCAATACCATCCGCGCCAGATGATGCGTGAGGATAAACACCACATTCAGCCCACCGGCAAACGCGACAATCGCAATCGTCTCGATCGCCCCCGGCATGTACGCCAGCCACAGCGACAGCGGATCACTGCCCAGCCAGCGCGCGGCGACTCCGGCAAACGCCGCCGCCACCACGATCATCAAGCCGACCGACACCAGCGCCGTCCGCCCATGCCGGCCCAATTCCGCAAGACCGAGCCCCTGAAAACGCGAGCCGATCCGCACACCGAGAATCAGCGCCGCCAGATTCAGGCTCCAGTCCGGCATGTGAAAGCCGTGCAGCCATCCCGATTTCACAAACGCCGCCGTCAGCAAAATCGCCGTCAGCATGAACGGCGCCGGCACGCCGATCACCAGCAGCAAACGCCCGAGCACCACGCTCAGGCCAATCAGTACGAATACGGTCAACGCCATACCCGTGCTCAACGGAGCGCTTTCAACGACTGCCACCGAGGCCTGCCCGGGAATCAAAAAGCTCACCAGCAGCGTGATCAGCAACAAGCGCATCAGGTGCACGATGATGACCTTGCTCGAAGCCTTTTCCGATTCGAGCAAATCAAACACCGCCGCCAATGCGCCGGGGTACACCGCCAACAGCGCATCGGTGCGATTCCATCCAGCGCCGCGGGTCAGCCACCATCCGGCGAGGGCAATCTGCACGGTCAGGCATATCAGCAACACGCCGAGGCTTGGCAACATCGCCGACGCCGTCGCACTGTCCCACGCCTCGAACATCAGCCCGGTAGCGATGCCCAGCGTGACCTGGATGTAGCCCAGGCCATACGGGGTGGCGGGGGCAAAACCGCTGCGCGTGGTGATCCATGCGGTGACGAGGATCGCCCCCAGCAACAGGCCATGAGGAACACCGCTGACCTGCAACGCAGCGCCAACGGCGGCCGCGATCAACAAACACAGAATCGATTTCATTTTTTCGCCTTCCTGGCTATTTCCCTGAGGTATCCCACTCCCCTGTAGGAGCTGCCGCAGGCTGCGATCTTTTGACTTTGATTTTTAGAAGCAAGATCAAAAGATCGCAGCCTTCGGCAGCTCCTACAGGGGGGTATTCGTTTTTACGTGCGCAACCGCCCAATCGCCCGCCGATACTTCTCGACCCGTTCCAGATCTTCCCAACTTGGCGAGGCAATCCGCGACAGGTCGCTGTTCTCTTCCAGATCCGCCAGTTTCACCACCCGGCCAATCGGGTTCTGCGCCGCACGCTCGACGAAATCCTCGTAGGATTCGCCCGGCACTTTGGTCACCGACTCAATCGCCGTCAGCACCTCTTCGCTGAAACCTTCCTTGCGCAAGTCATCGAGGCTGACGCCGCAATCCTCGACCACGTCGTGCAGCACCGCGACGATGCGTTCTTCCAGCGAGTTCATGCGCAACATGACTTTCAGCGGATGCAGAATGTACGGCGCACCGCCCTTGTCCACCTGCCCGGTGTGGGCGGTGGCAGCGATGGCGATAGCGCGTTCGAGGGTTTGAGTCATGCGAGTCTCCGTGGTTTAAACGCCGTAACGGCCGCCGACATGAATGTTGCGTTTGAGCCAGTTGCCGATTGTTTTCAAGCGCCCCACTGGCTGGGAATGTTGTTCAAGAATCACGGAAACCAATATCGCCTGATCCGCCCCCGGATGCGCATCGATCACCTGCGCCACCCACGCACAATCGGCCTTCTTCAAATGCTCACGCCATTCGCCGGGCCAGCCATCCAGCTCATCCAGCGCCAACCACCGCGCCCCGCCCTGCTCGGCATGCCCGCCGCCAATCGATTGCTCGAAGCAGAACGGTGTAGCCGGTCGGGACTGGTCGATGCTGAAAATATAGATGTCTTGAGTGGGGTGCTGCGGCGTGGGCGCGTTGTTGCGGCTGCCGATTTCGATCATGCGCGGTTCCGTCCGTGGGCGAGGCGTTACAACTTGTTTCGCAGTCTACGTCGTGGTGTCGATGGGGGGAACCTTTGGCGATGAACCGGGTTGTGACAAGTGAAAAGTTTGACTGGGCAGTCCGGGAATTGCGTTTCAGTCGCCCAGAAAAAAGGGACACCGTAGGGTGTCCCTTTTTTGCGTTTGGATTCAGGCCGACGGATCAGCGCTTCATGGCTTCGCACTGATTGCGCAGATCATGATCGCCGATGGACGAACAACTACTGCCTTTCTTCGCTTCACAAAAGGCACGTTGGTCATGATCACCAATGCTTGAACAAGAACTGCCTTTCTCCGCTTCGCAGGCCGAACGCGTGTCATGGTCGCCAATGGACGAACAACTACTACCCTTTTTGGCCTCACAATAACTACGCTGGTCATGATCGCCGATGCTTGAACACGAACTGCCTTTCTCCGCTTCGCAGGCCGAACGCAGGTCGTGGTCACCGATAGAAGAACAGCTGCTGCCTTCCTGCCTGGCTTGGCAATAACTGCGCTTGTCGTGATCACTGATGCTGGAACAATTGGCGGAAACGTAGCCGCTGAACAGCAACAACATCGCAAGAATAAGTTTCATCTCACACTTCCCTGGATTGCCAGGAAACAGCCTGGCTCTGCTTGATCCACTCAATGAGTGTTGCGATGCGTCAACACAAATCCAAAAAGCGACGAATCATTTGAATGATTCAGTCACCTTTTCACTTGCTTTTATTCTTTTGGCGTACTGACCAAGCATGCAGCGAAATATTTGTTCTGGAATTCTGTAGTCGCAACCTTTTGCTGCTCTTCAGTTTCTCGTCGCGGCTCTTCAAATGCGTCTTGAATAAGCTTCTGGTACATCTTGGCGATGAACTTATTATCATTTTTTTCGGAGATTTCCCAAAGCGTCGCCATGGGAGCACCCTCCTGTCGCGCTTGCATGACGACCATTGCAGCATTTTCCAGGATATTGCAGCCTTTCAAATATTCGGCCTTGGAGATGCCGGCTTGAGCAGAGATGCTTACGGTAAGTAATGCTGCACCGGTAAAAAGACGTTTGCTTAGCACAGATGGTCTTCCTTGAAAAATTGGCCCGGGACTCTATCACTGATATCGCAATGCCATCAAATCGATCTAACCTGCAAGAATCAGCGCTTCATCGCTTCGCACTGAGCACGCAAGTCCTGGCTACCGATTCCGTTGCAGCTGCCACCATTTGTCTTGGCCTCACAGAACCGGCGCTGATCCTGATTATCGATACCGTTGCAACTGGCGCCACCCGTTTCTGCCTCGCACATTCTGCGTAAGTCCTGACTGTTGATACCATTGCAACTGCCACCGCGAGTCTTAGCCTCGCAATAGCGGCGCTGATCCTGATTATCGATGCCGTTGCAACTGCCGCCCCCCGTTTCCGCCTCGCAGGCTCTGCGCAGATCTTGATTGTTGATACCGTTGCAACTGCCTCCTTCCGATTTGGCTTCGCAATAGCGCCGTTGATCCTGATCAGCGATCCCCATACAGCCAGCAAATGCTTGCCCTGCAAAAGCAAACATCAACAACGTTGCAAGCATTCGTTTCATTGCGCATTTCCCTGGGTTGCCAGGAAGCAGCCTGGCTCTGCTTGATGCAATCACTGAGCGATTTGTTGCTTCAACGTTTAATGGCTTCGCACCGGGTGCGCAGGTCATGGTCGCCAATATTTCCGCAACTGCCGCCGCCGGTCGTGGCATTGCAATAAGCTCGTTGATTATGGTCATCGATGTTCCCGCAAGAACTGCCGCCCTGCTCCGCGTTGCACCGCGCACGCAAGTCGTGATCATCGATATTGCCGCAACTGCTGCCGCTCTTTTTGGCGTTGCAGTAGGCGCGCTGGTCATGGTCGTCGATATTGCCGCAGGAACTGCCGCCCATCTCCGCGTTACACGCTGCCCGCATATCGTGATTGTCGATATTGCCGCAACTGCTGCCGCTCTCCCTGGCATTGCAATAGGCCCGCTGATCGTGGTCATCAATGTTGCCGCAACTGGCAAAGCTGTAGCTGCTGAACATCAACAACATTGCGAGTAATAGTCTCATCACACACTTCCATGGTTGACCAGGAATTAGCCTGGCACTGCTTGAGCCGATGAATGAGCGTCGCGACACGCCATCAAATTGACATCGGTTTTGAGGAAAGTTCCGGGGCTGGAATGTGCGATGATTTTTTTGATCTGAAAACGCCGTAGGAAATTTCTCCGCGTGGTGAGGGAGCTTGTTCTTGCGGGGCTGCGAAGTGGGTCGAAACATGGCGAGTCATTTTTCCCTGACACGCTGCAGCCATTGATTTACGCCGATTGCGCCGCCAACCGGGAGCAAAATCGCTGGCCACACGTGGTGATTTCACGTCCTACAGGCTGGTTGCGACGGTAGAAGTAGGTGCCTAGAGTGGGTCTGTCGCTGAACGAATTTGGCGATAGGGTTTCGCAGCCCTTAAGATTGACACCCAGTTCCGTCTGGCACGGCCGATTCTCGGCTGCGTAATCTTTATGGCGGTTGTGCGTGGGAGACCTTCGGGTCTGCCGGGTCTTGGTGTTAATCCTCCGGTCTGCGAACCCGCGCATAGCTGCCACCCATTTTGTTTCGCAGCAGAACGGTGGCAATTCTTCTCAACAAAGGATTAACACCATGACGACACAGAAATTGATGTGCCACTGCGCGAACATGTCCCACCCCGCTACCGATCGACCCGTTCTGCTCATCGACGCTGACGCCCCACTGCGGGACCTCCATGCTTGTGCCAGTGAGCGCCTTAACGCCGTTCTCAAATACCTGGATCTGATGGACCATGCAGAACACGACATCTACACTGTGACCACCATTGCCAGGATCATGGTGCAAGACGTGAGTGATATATTTCGAGTTGTAGAGCAACGAGGATTCGATGTTCCTGGCTAGAAAATTTGAAGGTGACAGGTTCACATAATTAAATCTGTCACCTTTTCTTTGTCACCTTTTCTTTCGTTCTCCTTGGATAGAGCACTGGAAGATGGCGGACTTACACAAGAAAACCTGTCACCTTCTTAATTCCAAAAACAAAAAGCAATTCTAGCTTAAATCTCTATAACTATTACTCCGCTACACCCTGTTGCCGCTTCCATTTTTTCCGGGTACAGAGCAGTTAAAACCAAGAGCTGAAAAAATGGTGTCATCTTATAACTCCAACTGACATTAAGGGAAGAACACTTCATCAACAGCAACTGCATACCCCTCGATGGAGTCATCGGACTCAGCCGAAGATCACGATATTTTTATATATCACTGGAGCCAAGACAAACATTGCAACAAGTCTACAGACCAACAAAAAACCTCTAACAAACTTCCCCCCGCTTCGACTACGCCACGAAACAACAAAAGAGTACGTTCCCTTGACTGCCTCTATTCCTATTGGCGGAATAGCATCTTTGGCCAAAAGCCAAGATTCCATGACCAACACGAATCCAGAGTGTTCTTTTATAAGTTTATTAATGGAGTTTCGCGCATAAACGTATGCCATTGACACCGGCTCAATCTTGCCATTTAGATGCAGGTGATATTCTCGAGGGGTACTGGTGGTCAGCGATGTAAATTTACCAAGCGGAATGTGGAAACGCTGAGCTTTTGTCGCAAAATAAAGCAAAAATCCAAGCATCATTCCAGTGAGGCACATTTTCCACCCATAGAGAAAGTACACTGTTGTACATTCTTCAAAGGGACCGAATCTCAATGATAAAAGGTAATCCAGTGCCAATATCATCCAACCACAGATAGCCATTCCGACAGATACGCAAACAGCGACCCAAATGCATCGACGAGCGGCCAAAGTCACCAGAGACACAAAAAACCTATTACTGACAAGACGATTTAGATCACGTCCCAGCGCCTTCAGAACTACCATAGCGCCTAAATAAATTACGTAAGCCACTGTCGTCAAACCACTTACAACTAGAAAGACGGATTTAACTTCCGTCAATGTTGAGTATTGCTCACAAGAAAACATCTACTGCACCACCGCAATAGATAGAAAATAATAAAAACTATTGTGTCGCACGGGCCAGGCAGGCAGAGAAGTATTCATTCTGGAAATCGGCAACACGTTGTTTCAGCTCTTCGGTATCCTGCCACATAAATAAATCTGTCACCTTTTCATGGAACATGACATCAACACAGTCACCATCATCGCCAGAACTCTAATTAAGGACGCGAGTGACGTGTTTCGAGTTATAGAGCAACGGGAATTTGGTGTTTTTGGCTAGGAAAATTGAAGGTGACGGACTTGCACAAATAAATCTGCCACCTTTAAGCTACTTTTATTTTACATTCTTGAGAAATCCAAGTGCAGTTATAACACCGGACATCATCGCCAAAATTGTACTACCATAGATCACAAAAATAATGATCACGACTTCAGCAACCAAAAGCCGATGATTACCAGCAGTATATTTAAAGGACGCCCATGCCAACTTACCACCCTTGAGCCCGCCCTCTTTCAGCATGCTCTTATGCTCTTCAATGTCAGAGCGACTGGCCAATGCCTTGTCATATAAAAGAGATCCATTGGCAGCGAATGCAAGAATCCACATAATTGCGAACAGCACTAGCACAAAGACCCCAATGCCATACCACGCACAAGACTCAGGAGGTTGCCTCATCATTTTCTCGCCAATAATCATGATAGCGGCGAATAGAAGAATCTGCGGAGTTAAATTCCTCAAAAACTCTAGATATGTAGCACGACCTTCCTTTTTAAAAAACCACATCTGCAACATCCTTATCTGTTGAGACCAAAAAGCTTGGCTCGCTACGATCTATACAATCGAATTACCGAGCGCAATGAATCATCGAAAAAACAAATTATTTAAATATTTTGCGACTAATTTTGTTCAATCATCAAGAAACTTACGACCAACTTTATAAGCCCCCCAGCCTACCAACCCTAACACCGCAGCTCCGGCAACAGCGCATCCAACAATAGGCAAGACGGCAGCGCCAGCAGCACTTCCCGCAATCGCCGTTACCCCACCAACCATCCCAGTTCCACCCACCGCCAAGCTACCACCTCCCGCTGCAGCCAACGTTGCGGTAGTTGCTGCCGCCGATCCAGCAGTCGCAAGAGCAGCCGCTGCGGCCGTTTCAGCTGCGGCTACTCCGATAGCGGTTACACCGTAGGCTGCACCGAGGCCTGCTCCTGTCGCAGCGCTAACGCCTGCGGCAACGGCTCCACCTAAATTCTCGTCTTTTTTTTCTGCCATGAGCCACCTCCATTTTTTGGATCCATATGATGGCACATAAACATCACTTTAAGCATTCAAAAACGAGAGAGGGAACAGAATTTCAGTCGTAAAAAAACCGCATCTCTGCGGTTTTCAGTTTGCGGTTAATGCGAGGAAAACGACGTTTTTCTCAAAAATTCGCCGGCGTATTCGCACTAATTATCTCAGCCTCATCCGCCCCAATATTCCGAAATTTATGCGGCAGCGTCGTCGGAAAATAATACCCATCCCCCGCACTCAACACGCTCACCTGCCCGTCTACGGTCAACTCCACCGTGCCACGCGTCACCAGCCCACACTCCTCGCCTTCCGCATGCACAATCGGCTCTTCCCCCGAACTCGCACCCGGTGCGTATTGCTCACGCAGCAAGCGCATCTGGCGGCTCGGCACGGAGGCGCCGATCAGCAGCAGGCGCAGGCCGTGGCGGCCGAGGTCGGGTTGTTCGTTGGCGCGGAAGACGTATTGGTGTTCGCGCGGGGGCTGGTCGAAGGTGAAGAAGTCGGCCAGGGACATCGGGATGCCTTCGAGCAGCTTTTTCAGGGAGCTGACGGAAGGACTGACGCGATTCTGTTCGATCAGGGAGATGGTGGCATTGGTCACGCCGCTACGCCGGGCCAGCTCGCGCTGGGAGAGTTTGTAGCTTTCGCGTACTAGTTTGAGTCGAGAACCCGTATCCATGACAGCCTTATGTGAGTAGTACTTAAGGGTAATGGGGGTGGGTGGCGGGTGCCGCGCAAGGCGCGGATCACGTTGCTCCCGTGTCCCGGAACCGTGAAAGGCGGCTATTAAATCACGTTTGCCGGTGTTGCTCAGCAGGTTCGATGGACGGTGGGTGAAATGAGCCTGCTGGGGGTAATTGCGGGTCAGGCACAAGACCTGTGGGAGCGAGCTTGCTCGCGAATGGTCGGCACATTCAACATCTCTTTTGCTGATAGGCCGCTTTCGCGAGCAAGCTCGCTCCCACAGGGTTTGTGGTGTTGCCGGTCATGTGAAAAAACCGGCGGCGCCTGTGCGGGGCCGCCGCCGGGGAGGTAACTAGATGCCGAAACGGTCGCGCAGCGAGTAATACACGGCGCCGAGGGCGGTCAACGGGGCGGAGAAGGTGCGCCCGCCGATCATTGGCATGTGCGGGAGTGAGGCGAAGGCGTCGAAGCGTTCGGCGTCGCCACGGATCATTTCCGAGATCAGTTTGCCGGCCAGGTGTGAACAGGTGACGCCGTGACCGCTGTAGCCCTGCATGTAATAGGCGTTTTTCTCGATGCGGCCGAATTGCGGCATGCGTGACATGGTCAGCAGGAAGTTGCCGGTCCAGCGGTAGTCGATTTTCACGTCTTTGAGCTGCGGGAAGGTCTTGAGGATCTTCGGCCGGATCAGGGTTTCGATGTCGTCCGGTTCACGGGCGCCGTAGACCACGCCGCCGCCGTAGAGCAGACGGTTGTCAGCGGTGAGACGGTAGTAATCCAGCAGGTAGTTGCAGTCTTCGACACAGTAGTTGTTGGTGATCAGGCTGCGCGCCTGCTTTTCGGTCAACGGTTCGGTGACGCAGATCTGCGAGCCGCACGGCATGCTCTTGGCGGTCACGCGGTTGTCCAGACCTTGCGGCAGGTAGGCGTTGCCGGCGATCAGCAGGTATTTGGCGCGCACCTGGCCTTTGGCGGTGCGCACGACGTTCGGCTCGCCGTACTTGATTTCCACGGCGGCCGATTGCTCATAAATCTTGCCGCCCAGGCGCACGATGGCCGCGGCTTCACCGAGGGCGAGGTTCAGCGGATGCACGTGGCCGCCCTGCATGTCCAGCAGGCCGCCAACGTAGGCGTCAGAGCCGACTTCGCGACGAATGTCGGCAGCATCGAGCATCTTCAGGTTTTTGTTGCCGTAACGTTCCCAGCTGCGCTTCTGCTCGGCCAGACCGTTGAGTTGTTTCTTGTTCATCGCTGCGAAAATGCCGCCCGGGCGATAGTCGCACTTGATGTCGTATTCCTTGATCCGCGAACGGATGATGTCGGCGCCTTCGAAGATCATGCTGCCGAGGATTTCCGCGGTCTTGTCGCCGTAGCGTTCTTCGATCACATCGACGTCACGGCTGTAGGAGTTGACCAGTTGCCCGCCATTGCGGCCACTGGCGCCGTAGCCGACTTTCGCCGCTTCGAGCACCGTCACTTTATAGCCGGCCTCGGTGAGGAACAGTGCCGAGGACAGGCCGGTGTAACCGGCGCCGATGATGCAGACGTCGCACTCGACCGACTCTTCAAGGGTCGGGAAGTCGATGACTTCGTTGCGGGTGGCGGCGTAGTAGCTGTTGACGTGTTGTTGCTTCATTTTATTGTTCTCCGAGGGTCGCTCATCAGGAGCGACCGCCGCTGTAGAAAATCAGAGCTTGATCCAGGTCGCTTTCAGCTCGGTGTACTTGTCAAACGCGTGCAGCGATTTGTCGCGACCGTTGCCCGACTGTTTGAAGCCACCGAACGGCGCGGTCATGTCGCCGCCGTCATACTGGTTGACCCAGACACTGCCGGCGCGAAGGCCACGGGCGAAGGTGTGCGCTTTGCTCAGGTTGCTGGTCCACACGCCGGCGGCGAGACCGAAGATGCTGTCGTTGGCGATCTGCAGCGCTTCTTCAACGGTGTCGAAGGTGATCAGCGACAGCACCGGGCCGAAGATTTCTTCCTTGGCGATGGTCATGGCGTTGGTCACGCCGTCGAAAATCGTCGGCTCGATGTAAGTGCCGCCGGTTTCTTCGAGGGTGCGCTGGCCACCGGCGATCAGTTCGGCGCCCTGCTCGCAGCCGATGCTGATATAGCGCAGCACGTTGTCGAGTTGACGCTGATCGACCACGGCGCCGACGGTGGTGGCCGGGTCAAGCGAATGCCCCGGCTTCCACGCCTGCAGCGCTTCCACCAGCAGCGGAATGAATTGCTCGCGGATCGAACGTTCGACCAACAGGCGCGAACCGGCGGTGCACACTTCGCCCTGGTTGAAAGCAATGGCACCGGCCGCAGCCTGGGCTGCCGCGCGCAAGTCCGGGGCGTCGGCAAACACCACGTTCGGGCTCTTGCCACCGGCTTCGAGCCAGACGCGTTTCATGTTGCTCTGGCCGGCATAAATCATCAGTTGTTTGGCAATCGCCGTGGAGCCGGTGAAGGCCAGCACGTCGACGTCCATGTGCAGCGCCAGCGCCTTGCCGACGGTGTGGCCGAAGCCCGGCAGGACGTTGAACACACCTTTCGGAATGCCCGCGTCCAGCGCCAGTTGGGCGATGCGGATCGCGGTCAGCGGCGACTTTTCCGAAGGCTTGAGGATGAACGAGTTACCCGCCGCCAGCGCCGGGGCGAATTTCCAGCTGGCCATGATCAGCGGGAAGTTCCACGGCACGATCGCGGCGACTACGCCGGATGGCTCGCGGGTTACCAGACCGAGTTGGTCGTGCGGCGTGGCAGCGACTTCGTCGTAGATCTTGTCGATGGCTTCGGCGCTCCAGCGGATCGCGTTGGCGGTCGCCGGGATGTCGATGCTCATCGAATCGCTGATCGGTTTGCCCATGTCGAGGGTTTCCAGCAGCGCCAGTTCTTCCTGGTGTTGCAGGATCAGATCGGCGAAGCGGATCAGGATGCGTTTGCGCTCGGCCGGGGCCTTGTTGGCCCACACGCCGGAGTTGAACGACTGGCGTGCGACTTCGACGGCGAGGTTGGCGTCGGCTTCATCGGTGCTGGCCACGGAGGCGAGGAAACGGCCGTCGACGGGGCTCAGGCATTCGAAGGTGGCGCCGCTGATCGCCGGGCGATATTCACCGTTGATGAACGCGCGGGATTCGAGGGTCAGGGACTGGAAGCGTTGTTCCCAGTCGTTGCGGGTGGTTGTCATTGTTGTGGCTCGACAAGGGGGAATTGGGGGTGTCGTGTCTGGCTTGAGATAGCTGCCCTCACCCTAGCCCTCTCCCAGAGGTAGAGGGGACCGACCGAGTTGTCTCGGGAGTTGCGCCGACCTGAATGACCGAGTCGATTATGGATTCGGTAAAGCAGGTTCAGGTCGCAGGATTTCCCAAGCATCCCCGGTCAGTCCCCTCTCCCTCCGGGAGAGGGTTAGGGTGAGGGGCTCTTGGCTTTTGAGGGCCGAAACCATCACACCGTATGCAGATACCAGTTGTACTCAAGGTCGGAGATCGAGTTTTCGAACTCGGCCAACTCGCTTTCCTTGCACGCGACGAACACATCGATGTACATCGGGTCGATGTAGCGGGCCATGACTTCGCTGTCGTCCAGCTCGCGCAATGCATCGCGCAGGTTGTTCGGCAGGCTCTGTTCGTTCTGCTCGTAGCTGTTGCCTTCAACCGGCGCGCCTGGCTCGATCTGATGGGTCAGGCCGTGGTGAATGCCTGCCAGTACCGAAGCCATCAGCAGGTACGGGTTGGCGTCGGCACCGGCCACGCGGTGCTCGATACGCACGGCGTCGGCCGAACCGGTCGGCACACGGACTGCTACGGTGCGGTTGTCGATACCCCAGCTCGGCGAGTTCGGCACGTAGAACTGCGCGCCGAAGCGGCGGTACGAGTTGACGTTCGGGCAGAGAAAAGCCATTTGTGCAGGCAGGGTCTCCAGCACACCGCCGATCGCGTGTCGCAGCGCGGCGTTCTGCTCGGGATCCTCGCTGGCGAAGATGTTGTTGCCTTCTTTGTCCAGGATCGAAATGTGTACGTGCAGACCGTTGCCCGCCTGGCCCGGATACGGCTTGGCCATGAAGGTGGTGTCCATCTCGTGGTCGTAGGCGATGTTCTTCACCAGACGCTTGAGCAGCACCGCGTAGTCGCAGGCCTTGATCGGGTCGGAGACGTGATGCAGGTTGACTTCGAACTGCGCCGGGGCGCTTTCCTTGACGATCGCGTCAGCCGGGATGCCCTGCTCTTTCGCGCCTTCGAGGATGTCTTGCAGGCAGTCGACGTATTCGTCGAGATCGTCGATCAGGTAGACCTGAGTCGATACCGGACGCTTGCCGGAAACCGGCGAACGTGGCGACTGCGGACGGCCGTTCACGTTGTCCTGGTCGATCAGGTAGAACTCCAGTTCGAACGCGGCGCAAATGGTCAGGCCCAGTTCATCGAACTTGCGCACCACGTTGGCCAGCACTTCACGCGGGTCGGCGAAGAACGGCTCGCCTTCCAGTTCGTGCATGGTCATCAACAGTTGTGCGGTTGGGCGCTTCTGCCACGGCTCGATGCTCAGGGTGCCGGGGATCGGGTAGCAAATGCGGTCGGCGTCACCGATGTCCAGGCCCAGACCGGTGCTTTCCACGGTGGAGCCATTGATGTCGAGGGCGAAGAGCGAGGCCGGCAGGTTGATGCCTTTCTCGTAAACCTTGTGAAGACTGGTGCGCTCGATGCGCTTGCCGCGCACCACACCGTTCATGTCTGCAATCAGAAGGTCGACGTACAAAACCTCAGGATGTTTCTTAAGGAATGCGTTTGCTTCGTTGAGTTGAACGGCACGCAGAGGGACCGACATGATGCACCTATTTAGCTGTTAATTATTATGTTCACTGCTGTTTCGCCGAGCCAGTCAATCCGAAAGGCAAAGTGAAGTCAATAGCGAACACCCAGCCGTTCAGCGTTTATTTTTAGGGCTTTTTTTAACACTCACGTGCCAATGCAGGCGCCGCAAGGCTTGGAATCATGAAGATTGGATGAACGGCGTTTAGAATTTTTTACATGGCAGTTGTTAATTAAAATCAACGAGGCTAAGCTCCGGAAAAGCTCGTTCAAGTGTCAAACTTCGAGGTGAATAAAAATGGCATTCAAGCCATTGATCGGCGTTACTGCGTGCGTCAAACAGATTGGCCTGCACCCCTATCACATCAGCGGCGACAAGTACGTACGTGCTGTCAGCGTTGGCGCTCAGGGTCTTCCAGTGGTCATTCCTTCCCTTGGCAAACTGACTGAAATCGAAGACCTGCTCGGTCAGCTCGACGGTCTGTTGCTGACCGGCTCACCCTCGAACGTGGAGCCCTTCCACTATCAAGGCCCGGCCAGCGAACCCGGTACGGATCACGATCCGGCGCGGGACGCCACCACCCTTCCTTTATTGCGTGCAGCCATTGCATCGGGCGTTCCGGTACTCGGCATCTGCCGTGGCTTCCAGGAAATGAACGTGGCTTTCGGCGGCAGCCTGCACCAGAAGGTGCATGAGTTGCCGGGCATGCTTGATCACCGCGAAGCCGACAGCCCGGACGTGGCCGTGCAATACGCACCGGCGCATGCCGTGAGCGTGCTGGCCGGTGGTGTGTTCGAGGCGCTCGAGTTGCCGGGCGAATTCCAGGTCAACTCGATCCACAGTCAGGGCATCGACCGCCTCGCGCCCGGCCTGCGTGCCGAAGCGGTGGCGCCGGATGGGCTGATCGAGGCGATCTCGGTCGAGCACAGTCCGACCTTCGCCCTCGGCGTGCAATGGCACCCGGAATGGCAAGTGCTGGACAACCCGAACTACCTGAAGATTTTCCAGGCGTTCGGTGAGGCTTGCCGGCAACGGGCGGCGCGACGCAACCAGCGCTGACACCACCCAGGATTTCAAAACTGTTTACTGCCCCCACGGGGTCGGCGGTTGCGCGTGTGCGCATCCGTCATCCGTGAAAACAACAAACCGTAATAACAACAAGTACGACCCAGGCAGCCAGGACGGCGGCGCCGAACAAGCCGGATGGCCGGAGCAAAACCGTCAGATCAATGCAAAACCCTGTGGGAGCTGGCTTGCCAGCGATGAGGCCATCACCTCCAACATTGTTGGGGAATGATCCACCGCGATCGCTGGCAAGCCAGCTCCCACAGAGAATGTGATCCGACCGGAAATGCACCTGCAGGCTTGCAATCCACTTAAGCCCGGCCACGTTGGCCGAGCGAACGAAACCTGTTGGGAGTTTCACATGGCAAACGCCTCCAGCACTTACCGGAAGGCACTTGAAGGCCACCAGCAACCGAAAAAGGTTCTGGTGAAAGTCGATCGTGTCACCAAGAAGTTCGACGAAACCACGGCCGTGGACGATGTGTCCCTGGAGATCCATCAGGGCGAAATCTTCGCCCTGCTCGGTGGCTCCGGTTCGGGCAAATCGACCCTGCTGCGCATGCTCGCCGGTTTCGAGCGGCCAACTGAAGGGCGGATTCTGCTCGACGGTGTAGACATCACTGACATGCCGCCCTACGAGCGGCCGATCAACATGATGTTCCAGTCCTACGCGCTGTTCCCGCACATGACCGTGGCACAGAACATTGCCTTCGGCCTCAAGCAGGACCGTTTGCCCGCCAGCGAAATCGACGCCCGCGTCGAAGAGATGCTGCGCCTGGTGCACATGACCCAATACGCCAAACGCAAACCCCATCAGTTGTCCGGCGGTCAGCGCCAGCGCGTCGCCCTCGCCCGCTCACTGGCGAAACGTCCGAAGCTGTTGCTGCTCGACGAGCCAATGGGCGCACTGGATAAAAAACTGCGCTCGCAAATGCAGCTGGAACTGGTGGAGATCATCGAGCGCGTCGGCGTGACCTGCGTGATGGTGACCCACGACCAGGAAGAGGCCATGACCATGGCCGAGCGTATCGCGATCATGCACCTGGGCTGGATTGCCCAGATCGGCAGCCCGGTCGACATTTATGAAGCGCCGGTCAGCCGCATGGTCTGCGAATTCATCGGCAACGTGAACGCCTTCGACGGCACCGTGGTGGAAGACCTTGAAGGTCACGCGATCATCCACAGCCCGGACCTGCAGCAGAAGATCTACGTCGGTCACGGCGTCAGTACCTCGGTGCAGGACAAGTCGATCACCTACGCGATCCGTCCGGAAAAAATGCTCGTCAGCACCCTCAAGCCAGAGACTCGCTACAACTGGTCCGAAGGCAAGGTGCACGACATTGCCTACCTCGGCGGCCACTCGGTGTTCTACGTCGAGCTGCCGGGCGGCAAGATTGTCCAGTCGTTCATGGCCAACGCCGAACGCCGTGGCGCGCGTCCGACCTGGGACGACAAGGTCTACGTCTGGTGGGAAGACGATAGCGGCGTGGTACTGCGCTCATGAGAACCTTCAATCAGCAATGCCTGCGCCTGGTGCCCAGCGGGCGAAAGTTCGTCATTGGCATCCCGTTCATCTGGCTGTTCCTGTTCTTCATGTTGCCGTTCTTCCTGGTGATGAAGATCAGCTTCTCGGAAGCCGCGCTGTCGATCCCGCCGTACTCGGAGATCTACACCTATGCCGAACAGAAATTCCAGCTGATGCTCAACATCGGCAACTACACCATGCTCGGCGAAGACGAGCTGTACCTGTCGGCCTACCTCGGTTCGCTGAAGGTCGCGGCGCTGAGCACGATGATGTGCCTGGTGATCGGTTTCCCGATGGCCTACGCAATCACCAAGGCGAGCAAGGAAGCGCAAAACGTCCTGTTGCTGTTGATCATGATGCCGACCTGGACCGCGATCCTGATCCGCGTTTACGCGTGGATGGGCATCCTCAGCAACAACGGTCTGCTCAACGCGTTTCTGATGTGGACGGGGCTGACCGATCACCCGATCGAGATCCTCAACACCAACACCGCGGTGTATATCGGCGTGGTCTATGCCTACCTGCCGTTCATGGTGTTGCCGCTGTACGCCAACCTGGTCAAGCACGATGGGAGCCTGTTGGAAGCCGCGTCGGACCTGGGTTCGAGCAACTTCAACAACTTCTGGAAAATCACCGTGCCGCTGGCCAAGAACGGCATCATCGCCGGTTGCATGCTGGTGTTCATTCCGGTGGTCGGCGAGTTCGTGATTCCGGAACTGCTGGGTGGCCCGGAGACGCTGATGATCGGTCGCGTGTTGTGGCAAGAGTTCTTCAATAACCGCGACTGGCCGGTGGCATCCGCACTGGCAGTGGTGATGCTGTTGATCCTGATTGTGCCGATTCTGCTGTTCAACCGCAGCCAGGCCAAAGAGATGGAGGCACGAGGATGAAACGCTTCGGTTTTTCCAAGTTCATGTTGATCTTCGGCCTGATGTTCATCTATCTGCCGATGCTGATTCTGGTGATCTACTCGTTCAACGCCTCGAAACTGGTGACGGTGTGGGGCGGCTGGTCGGTGAAGTGGTACGTCGGCCTGCTCGACAACACGCAACTGATGGGCTCGGTGGTGCGCTCGCTGGAAATCGCCTGCTACACCGCGATTGCCGCAGTGGCGTTGGGCACCCTCGCCGCCTTCGTCCTGACACGGGTGACGCGCTTCAAGGGTCGTACGCTGTTCGGCGGTCTGGTGACGGCGCCGCTGGTCATGCCGGAAGTGATCACCGGTCTGTCACTGTTGCTGCTGTTCGTGGCGATGGCGCAGTTGATCGGCTGGCCCCAGGAGCGTGGCATCGTCACCATCTGGATCGCTCACACGACGTTTTGTGCAGCCTATGTGGCGGTGGTAGTCTCCGCCCGCCTGCGCGAGCTGGATCTGTCGATCGAAGAAGCCGCGATGGATCTGGGGGCCAAGCCGTTCAAGGTGTTTTTCCTGATCACCATTCCGATGATCGCGCCATCGCTGGCGGCGGGCGGGATGATGTCGTTCGCCCTGTCGCTGGACGATCTGGTGCTGGCGAGCTTCGTCTCCGGGCCGGGTTCGACCACGCTGCCGATGGAAGTGTTCTCGGCGGTGCGTCTGGGCGTGAAGCCTGAGATCAACGCCGTGGCCAGCCTGATTCTGCTGGCGGTGTCGCTGGTGACTTTCCTGGTCTGGTACTTCGGCCGCAAGGCAGAGGCCAGCCGCAAGAAGGCGATTCAGGAAGCGATGGATCAGACGGCGAATGAGGCGTGGCAGCCTCAGCGATCCGCAGCGACTGCTTAATGCAAGATTGCTCTTGTGGCGAGGGAGCTTGCTCCCGCTGGGCTGCGCAGCAGACCCAAAAGCTTGTGAGCGCTGCGCGCTCAAGCGGGAGCAAGCTCCCTCGCCACAGAGATGTGTGTACATCAGGTTTTGTGTTGTGTTTTTGAATAAAAAGAATGGAGTTTCACCGATGAAAATGTTTGGCAGGACTCTGCTGACACTGTCCTTAATGGGCGCAATCGCCACGGGCGTCCAGGCCAACGACAAGGTGCTGCGTGTTTACAACTGGTCCGATTACATCGCGCCGGACACCGTCAAGAAGTTCGAAGACGAGACCGGCATCCAGGTGACCTACGACGTGTTCGACAGCAACGAAACCCTTGAGGCGCGTTTGCTGGCGGGCAAATCCGGTTACGACATTGTCGTGCCGTCCAACAGTTTCCTGGCCAAGCAAATCAAGGCCGGGGTCTATCAGCCGCTGGACAAATCGAAGCTGTCGAACTGGAAGAATCTCAACCCGGTGCTGCTGAAAAACGCCTCCGCCAGTGATCCGGACAACGCTCACGCGTTCCCGTACATGTGGGGCTCGATCGGCATCGGCTATAACCCCGACAAGGTCAAGGAAGTGCTCGGCGCCAACGCCCCGACCAACTCCTGGGACCTGCTGTTCAAGCCGGAAAACGCCGAGAAGCTGAAAGCCTGCGGCATCAGCTTCCTCGACTCGCCGACCGAAATGATCCCGGCCGCCCTGCACTATCTGGGCTATCCGGTGAACGACAAGGACAAGGCGCACATTCTCGAAGCCGAAGCACTGTTCATGAAGATCCGCCCATACGTGGCGTACTTCCATTCCTCGAAGTACATCTCGGACCTGGCCAACGGCAACATCTGCGTGGCGGTCGGTTACTCCGGTGACGTGCTGCAGGCCAAGGCCCGCGCGGTGGAAGCCGGCAACAAGGTGCAGATCGATTACAGCATTCCCAAGGAAGGCGCCGGCAGTTTCTACGACATGGTCGCCATCCCGCGCGATGCCGCCAACGTCGATAACGCCTACCTGTTCATGAACTTCCTGATGCGCCCGGACATCATCGCCGAGATCACCAACAGCAACGGCTACAGCAACGCCAACTCGGCGGCGACGCCACTGGTGGACGAAGCGATCCGCAACGACCCGGGTTCGTACCCGTCGCAGGCGGTGATGGCGACGTTGTACGCGGTGCCGGATCAGCCGATTGCCACCCAGCGGATCATGACCCGCGGCTGGACACGGGTGAAGCTCGGTAAGTAATCCGGCTGATTGAAGATTGTGACAAGACTGGAAAACCTGTGGGAGCTGGCTTGCCAGCGATGGCGATGAGTCAGTCAACGACGATGTTGGATGTGCCGCCCCAATCGCTGGCAAGCCAGCTCCCACAGGGTTGAGCACTCACATTGAAGATTGTGCCAGACACCATTTTTTCGTAAATGCAGAATCATTGGTTTCCCGTTCACGCAGCGCCTTACCACCGCTGCACCCTGCAATGAACGGCCTCACCTGGCTCCCTCGGCTCAGGTGAATTTCAGGCGCCCTCGGGCGCCTTTTTTTGTGGGTTCAATTCAGTGGCCAATCCTGCAGGATCCGGTAGCGGCCCTTGTGCGATTCGAACAAGGCAAAGCGCTCGGCACGCAGGAAAAACTCCGGCGGCGTGGCGGCTTCCGGCTCCGTTGCACGGTAGTCTCGGGCGAGGGTCAGGTGCGGGCGAAACTCGCGTGGTGATTCTTCGAAGCCGAACGGCAGCATCGCCTGCTCCAGCGCATACACCAGGCGCAACAAACCCGGCGGGGCCTGCTCCGGCGCCAAAGACAGAATCCCGGCGCGATGCCAGACCTGCAGACGATCCAGCGCAATCCGTAACGGCTCACCCGGCGTGCGCACCTTGCCAGCGGCCTCGCAGACTTCATGGATCTGCGCCAGCGGCACCGCGCCGAGGAACAACAGAGTCAGGTGAAAGTTATCCGCCGGCACCGCTTTGCCGGTTCTCAAGCGCAGATCGGCGCGCCACTGAGCGATGGCCTTGCGTTGTGGTGGTGGGCAGTCGAGGGCGAAAAACAGTCGCTTGAACGGTTCATCCCTGCGCGCATCATCGGTCATGGGCCAGCTCCTTCGCTCGTCGATCGGCCGATTCTACACGGCCTTCTCTGACGACTCGCGACAGCCGACTATAGTTCAAGGATTGCCATCCAACTGGAGGTCGCCATGCGCGAGATCCTCAGCAAAGAACCCTGGTGGGCTCGACCACCCAGCCCAGGGCAGGATGAAACCGAGCTGGAATGGGGCTGGCTGGTGCATTACAGCGAAGGTGAACCACGCTTCGAATTCGTCCGCGAACGACCGACGGAAGAAGAAATCCGCCACCGCAAAAGCTGCCGCATTACCCCCTCTCCAGAGTGACCACATTCCATTGTGGGAGCGACCCTGCTCGCGAATGCGGTGGGTCAGCCATGAAGATATAGGCTGTGCCGGCCTCTTCGCGGGCAAGCCCGCTCCCACAATGGATTTGCGCTGGTCTTCAGGATTCAAGAAGGTTCTTGAAGCCACCAAAGATCATCCGTTTCCCATCAAACCCCATCGGGTTGACGTCCGGTTGCATGCGCGGGTCTTCCATCATCTTGGCCATGCCGGCATCGCGGGTGGCCTTGTCGGGCCAGATCAGCCAGCCGGACGACACCGTTTCGCCTTCCTTGAGTTTTACCGCCATCGGGAATGACGTGACTTTGCCTTCCGGCACGTCATCGCCCCAGCCCTGAACCACCTCCTTCGCTCCGTATTCCTTGAACAGTTTCGCGGCGATCTCACAGTGTTTTTTGTACTGTTCGCGATTGGCATTCGGCACGGGTGCTACAAAAATATCGATGTAAGCCATGATCACTCTCCTTGCACGTTGGGTTCGATCTGCTGATTGGTCGATTCGGGAGGTCGCCATTCGACACGATTCAGCCCCTGCCCGACCGACGGTTGTTCGCCCCCGCCAAGGCTGCCCTCGACCTGTCCGGCGATATGCAGGGTTCCGGCCATGACTCCGGTGGTCGGGTTCTGCAGCAATTTCGCCCAGGCCTTGTCGAAGGTGCTGCCCAGGCTGCTGCGAATCAGCGCTTCACTGTCGGGTCGGTCGTTGGCCTGGATGATCGCGCGGATGCCCGCCACACCAATCGAGATCACCCCGCCGACCAACTTGCCCGCCGCAGCCGCCACCGCACTGGCCGCTCCGCGCGGGGCCATTTCCGCTTCCATCCGTTGACTGGCGCGTTTGGCCACAGGGGCCATGCCGGCGTCGGTCGAGGCAATGCCCTTGCTGCCGCCCTCGGTGTGGATCTTGTCGATCAGCGCGGCATATGCCGGCAAGGTGTTCAGCGGCTCGGTGCTGATGATCTGATACAGCGACGCATCCCGCGCCGGCGGCGGCCCGAGGGCGATGGCCGGGACCTTCTGCAGACGCCCGTTGAGCTGGGCCACCGGCACGCCATAGCGCTGGGCGATGAGCGGCATCTGCTGGGCCATCAGTTGCGCGTAGAACGCCGTGGTCTGACCGAGGATCGCGTCCGGATCGATCTCCACCGCCACCGGTGCCAGGACTCTTTCCTGATATTGCTCAAGCAGATAGCTCGCCAGACGCTTGGCCGACGCATCCTGCTCGCCGCCGGCACTGATGGTGTACCAACTGACCTTCATCGACAGCCATTCCTGGGTCCAGTAGCTGCTGAACCACGGAATGAAATTTTCTTCAGTTTGCTGATAGACGCGAGTGCGCCAATGTTCCATCGAACCCCGGGCAAATACTTTGACTTGCTCGGTGGATTGCTGCGAGGCGCTGACGATGTCGCGGTCGATCTGCTGCCAGGTCGCAGGCGATACCACCACCGCTCGCGGCGCCACCGGGGCCCGCGCCGAGGTGGCGCAACCAGCCAGCAAAAACAGTGCGGCGAGGCTCAGCGCACGCAGGTTCACGGTGGTGGAGTCCTTGAATGGAGGGAGACAGCATTGAGTATAGGTGTGTCAGTTTCCGAGGATGTTGGCTGTACCGACGCCATCGCTGGCAAGCCAGCTCCCACAGAGCCCTTCTGTGAACATCAATCCATTGAGCACCCGAAAACCTGTGGGAGCTGGCTTGTAAGCCCCATGGAAAACTTCAGTGGCCATCAATCCAATGAACACCCGAAAAACCTGTGGGAGCTGGCTTGCCAGCGATGAGGCCAGTCAATCCACCACACCTATTAACCATCAACGCCGTCGATATTCACCATCGCCACGATTGCCTTCCGCCCGCCGCCCGGCGAAGGCACGATTCAGCCATCCGAGACGCAACGAGGAGTAACCATCATGATTCTCACCATCACCCTCTCCGTGAGCTTCCCGGTGTTCGGCAGCAACTATTACGACCAGCAGGTCGTCTCGCGCAAGACGCAAGCGCTGCTGTTCAACGAAGATTTCGACGATGTGCTGATGCCCGCTGCGAGCAATCACTTCAGCAATGAAGTGGTCGGCATCAACGATCAGTTCCGCTTTCTGAGCGACATACTCGCCACCCATTTGCTGGATCTCGAGGCCACCGCGCCTGCGCATTCCAGCGTCCGGGCGAGCGCTCATTTTTAATCGGCGAGGGCGTTCCCGTTGCGGGAACGCCCTTTTGATGTCTACTCAGTCATCGTCGCGATCACGATAGTAACGACGCCCGTCGCGACGACCATCGTCGCGGTCATCCCAGCGTCGGTCATGATCGTAGTAACGGCCATGATCGCGGTCGTAATGCCGCCCGTGGCGGTGATCATCATCAAAGTCCGCCACACAGCCAGCCAGCAATACGGCGGCGGTCACGGTCAGTAGCATCGTTGTAGCGCGCTTCATTCAACACTTCCCTAAAACCAAGGTCTTGACGACGGAACGGCTGTCACTGCCCACGCCTTCACAGGACGCAGTGCGCGCAGCTGCTGATACGACCGGACAAAAGGACTTTGATTCACTGCCCGGGCACGACCGTTGATCGGCCCATTTGCTGCATCCGGGCGGCGGCGAAATGCCACCTATACTGCTGCTTACCGACTCCCACGCAAAGGATCTGCGCCTCGATAACAACAAGCAGAGGTGGATCATGGTCTGGCAGCAAATCTACGACCCGTTCGGCAACCCGCTGATCTCCACGCTCATGGCCGCGGTGCCGGTGGTGGTGATGCTCGCGGCGCTGGCGTTCTTTCACGTCAAGGCGCACCTCGCCGCCCTGCTCGCCCTGGCTTCGGCATTATTGATTTCGATCTTCGCCTTCGGCATGCCGGCGAGCATGGCCGGTTCGGCGGCGTTGTTCGGCGCGGCCAATGGTTTACTGCCGATCGGCTGGATCGTGCTCAACATCATTTTTCTGCACCGCCTGACCACCGAGAACGGCTCGTTCAAAGTGCTGCAGGATTCCCTCGCACGCATCACCGATGACCGGCGTTTGCAGCTGCTGCTGATCGCGTTCTGCTTCGGTGCATTTTTCGAAGGCGCGGCAGGGTTCGGTACGCCGGTCGCGGTGACCGGGGCGATTCTGATCGGCCTCGGTTTTTCGCCGCTGGCGGCGTCGGGTCTGGCATTGATTGCCAACACCGCACCAGTGGCGTTCGGCGCACTCGGTACGCCGATCATCACCTTGGCCAAGGTCACCGGGCTGGATGAGATGGAGCTGTCGATGATGGTCGGTCGGCAGCTGCCGTTTTTCTCGGTGCTGGTGCCGTTCTGGCTGATCTGGGCGTTTGCCGGGTGGCGCAAGATGCTGGAGATCTGGCCGGCGATTCTGGTGGCCGGGGTCAGCTTCGCGGTGCCGCAATTCCTCGTCTCGAACTTCCACGGGCCGATGCTGGTGGACGTGATCGCCGCACTGATTTCCATGGCCTGCCTGACCCTGTTTCTGCGAGTCTGGAAACCGGCGACGGTGTACACCTCGGCTGCCCTGTCGGGGCGAGTCGACAACTCCCGGGTCGAGGAAGAAAAAGTCACCGCCAGCGCCGCCTTCAGTGATCAGGCACGCCCCGCCGTGATGCGCGCGTGGATGCCGTGGATCATCCTCACCGTGTTCGTGTTTGCCTGGGGCACCCAAGGCTTCAAGAACATCTTCGATGTGCGCCCGGCGCTGGACCCGGTAACGCACGCGGTGAAACTTGATCCACAAGGCAAACCGATGAACGAGGCCAACCCGATTTTCTCCCCGGCGCTGACCTTCACCACCCTGCACCTGCAAGTGCAGAAAGTCCCGCCGGTGGTGCCGGCGCCGAAAGCCGAGGAAGCGATCTACAAGTTCACCTGGTTCACTGCCACCGGCAGCGGCATTCTGCTGGCAGCGATTGTCGGCGGCCTGCTGATGGGCTATTCGATCCCGCAACTGATCAAGCAGTACCTGCGCACCTTGTGGGTGGTGCGGTTTTCGCTGATCACCATTGCGGCGATGCTGGCGCTGGGATTTCTCACGCGTTATTCCGGACTGGACGCCACCATGGGTCTGGCGTTTGCCGCCACCGGAGTGTTCTATCCGATGTTCGGCACCCTGCTCGGCTGGCTCGGCGTCGCGTTGACCGGTTCGGATACGGCCTCGAACGTACTGTTCGGCGGACTGCAACGGGTGACCTCGGAACAGCTGGGCATCAGCCCGGTGCTGATGGCGGCGGCCAACAGTTCCGGCGGGGTGATGGGCAAGATGGTCGATGCGCAGTCGATCGTGGTCGCCTCCACCGCGACCCGCTGGTATGGGCATGAGGGCGAGATTCTGCGCTACGTGTTCTTCCACTCGATTGTGCTGGCGGTGCTGGTCGGCGGGCTGGTGACGTTGCAGGCGTATGTGGCGCCGTTCACGCACATGGTGGTTGGCGGGCATTGAACACAATAGCTGTGGGCTTGCCCGCAATGGCGGTGTGTCATTTAAGCAACAGGCTACCTGACACGACCCCATCGCTGGCAAGCCAGCTCCCACAAGGTTGGGCATCGCCCAGTCAATTGATGAGCCAAGCGCATAACTCTATAGCGCAAATCCGCAAAAACCTTTTCCCCTCCGCACAGGTCATTCCAAGAACGAGACCGGCAAACATGCCGGCGTGCCCGAGTGGGCCCTTCAATCCCTGCCGTCCTGATTAAGCCAGAGAGGAATCGAAGCATGACGATTTCCCGACGAAGATTCCTGATCCTCGGCGCGGTGACCGCCACCGCGTTTGCAATGCCCCCTTTCATCAGCCTCAAGGCCTACGCGGCCAGTCTGGAGCAACCCGCCATGGCCAAACTGACCATCAACGTCAACGGTACACCCCAAGCCCTTGAGGTCGACAACCGCACCACCCTGCTTGATGCTCTGCGCGAACACCTGCACCTGACCGGCAGCAAGAAAGGCTGCGACCACGGCCAGTGCGGCGCCTGCACCGTCATCGCCGACGGCCGCCGAATCAACTCCTGCCTGACGCTTGCGGTGATGCATGAAGGCAGCGAGATCACCACCATCGAAGGTCTCGGCATGCCCGACAACCTGCACCCGATGCAGGCCGCGTTCATCAAGCACGACGGCTACCAGTGCGGCTATTGCACGCCGGGGCAGATCTGTTCGGCGGTGGCGGTGCTCAAGGAAATTCGCGAGGGCATCCCCAGCCACGTCAGCCCCAGCCTGACCGAGGCGCCACAACTGATCGCCAGCGAATTCCAGGAGCGCATGAGCGGCAACATCTGCCGCTGCGGCGCCTACTCGAACATCATCGAAGCCATCACTGAAGTTGCGCAGGTGCCAGCATGAGAGCGTTCAATTACAGCCGCGCCGACTCCCCCGCCGCAGCCGCAACGCTGGCGGCGCAGATTGAAGGCGCGAAGTTCATCGCCGGTGGCACCAACCTGCTGGACCTGATGAAACTCGACATCGAAACCCCGCTGCACCTGATCGACGTCAACCACTTGGGCCTCGATCAGATCGAAGCCACACCTGAAGGCGGATTGCGCATCGGCGCGCTGGTGCGCAACACCGATCTGGCCGCCGACAACCGCGTGCGCAAGGATTACGCGCTGCTCTCCCGCGCCTTGCTCGCCGGCGCTTCCGGTCAGTTGCGCAACATGGCGAGTACTGCCGGCAACCTGCTGCAACGCACGCGCTGCCCGTACTTTTATGATGTCAATCAGGCCTGCAACAAACGCCAGCCCGGCAGCGGCTGCGCGGCGATTGGCGGGGTCAGTCGGCAACTGGGACTGATCGGCGTCAGCGACGCGTGCATAGCCACTCACCCCAGCGACATGGCAATTGCCATGCGCGCCCTCGACGCGCAGGTTGAAACGGTGAAGCCGGACGGCAGCACACGCAGCATCGCCATCGCCGATTTCCATCAACTGCCAGGCAATACGCCGAACATAGAAACCAGCCTCACGCCCGGCGAGTTCATCACTTCGGTAACCCTGCCCGCCCCGGTTGGCGGCACGCACATTTATCACAAGGTGCGCGATCGCTCGTCGTACGCTTTCGCGCTGGTGTCGGTCGGTCTGATCCTGCAAAAGGACGGCAGCGGCCGTGTGGCGGTCGGCGGTATTGCGCCGAAACCGTGGCGGGTGGAAGCCGCCGACGCGTTGCTGCCCAAAGGCGCAAAAGCCGTCAGCGAACGCTTGCTCGACGGTGCCACGCCAACCCACGACAACCAATTCAAACTGACCCTGGTCGAGCGCACGCTCGGCTCGGTGTTGGCGCAAGCGAGGGATGAAGCATGAAGTTCGACACGCCCGCCACCACCAACCCGATTGACCAACTGAAAGTCGTCGGCAAGCCCACCGACCGCATCGAAGGCCCGCTGAAAACCAGCGGCCAGGCGCCGTACGCTTACGAGCAGCATCAGGCCGTGGCGAATCAGGCTTACGGTTTCATGGTCGGCTCGGCCATCGCCAAGGGCCGCATCAGCCACATTGATCTCGACGCGGCCGAAGCCGCACCGGGCGTGCTGGCCATCGTCACCGCCGCCAATGCCGGCAAGCTTGGCAAAGGCCAATACAACTCGGCGCCGCTGCTGGCCGGACCCGAGGTGCAGCACTATCACCAGGCCGTGGCGCTGGTGGTCGCCGAGACCTTCGAACAGGCCCGCGCCGCAGCACAATTGGTCAAGGTCGATTACGTCACGGCCAAAGGCGAGTTTGAACTGGCCAACGTGCGCGACCAGGGTGTCGAAGACGACGAGTTGCCCGACGTGACCCACGGCGATTTCGACTCGGCCTTCGCCGCTGCGCCGGTGCAGTTCGACCAGACCTACACCACTCCCGATCAGTCCCACGCGATGATGGAGCCGCACGCGACGCTGGCCGCCTGGAAGGGTGATCATCTGACCTTGTGGACCTCCAATCAGATGATTGCCTGGAGCGTCGGTGACGTCGCCACGACCCTTGGCCTGCCCAAGGAAAACGTGCGCCTGATCTCGCCGTACATTGGTGGCGGCTTCGGCGGCAAACTGTTCATTCGTGCCGACGCGATCCTCGCCGCCCTCGGTGCGCGCCTGGCCAATCGCCCGGTGAAAGTCGCCCTCGCCCGCCCGCAAATGGCCAACAACACCACCCACCGCCCGGCCACGATCCAGCGCATTCGGATGGGCGCCACGGCGGACGGCAAGCTCAGCGCCATCGCCCACGAAGGCTGGTCGGGCAACCTCAAGGACGGCAAAGTCGAGGTCGCCGCGCAACCGAGCCAGTTGCTTTATGCCGGGGAAAACCGCCGGGTGACCATGCGCCGGGCGCCGCTGGATCTGCCCGAGGGCAATTCCATGCGCGCGCCGGGTGAAGCACCGGGGCTGATGGCGCTGGAAATCGCCATGGACGAAATGGCCGAGCAGCTCAAGCTCGACCCGGTGCAGTTCCGCATCCTCAATGACACCCAGGTCGATCCGGTAAAAACCGAGCGCCCGTTCTCCCAGCGGCGCCTGATCGAATGCCTGCAGACAGGCGCCGAGAAATTCGGCTGGAACCAACGCAACGCCACACCCGGTAGCCGGCGTGAGGGTCGCTGGCTGATCGGCATGGGCGTCGCCGCCGCGTTTCGCAACAACCTGCTGCTGAAATCTGGCGCCCGGGTACGGCTGGAGCGCGACGGCAAGGTCACGGTGGAAACCGACATGACCGACATCGGTACCGGCAGCTACACCATCATCGCCCAGACCGCGGCCGAGATGATGGGCGTGCCTCTGGTGGATGTGACGGTGCACCTGGGCGATTCGAATTTCCCGGTGTCGTCCGGCTCCGGCGGCCAGTTCGGCGGTAACTGCTCGACGGCCGGGGTCTACGCCGCGTGCATGAAACTGCGCGAAGCGGTCGCCGGCAAACTGGGCATGAGCGGCAGCGACGTCGAGTTCGCCGACGGTCAGGTCCGCGCCGGCGGCAAGACCCTGCCGCTGCGCGATGCCGCAAAAGATGGCGAGGTCGAGGCCGAGGACAGCATCGAATTCGCCGACCTCGCCAAGCAGTATCAGCAGTCGACTTTCGGCGCGCATTTCGTGGAGGTTGCGGTGGATGCAGCGACCGGCGAAGTCCGCGTGCGGCGCATGCTTGCGGTGTGCGCGGCGGGACGGATTCTCAACCCGAAAGCCGCGCGCAGCCAAGTGATCGGGGCGATGACCATGGGCGTCGGCGCGGCACTGATGGAAGAGCTGGCGGTGGACAAACGGCTGGGCTTTTTCGTCAATCACGACCTGGCAGGATACGAGGTGCCGGTGCATGCTGACATCCCGCATCAGGAAGTGATTTTCCTCGACGAAACCGATCCGATTTCATCGCCGATGAAAGCCAAGGGTGTAGGTGAACTGGGGATTTGCGGCGTGAGTGCGGCGGTGGCCAATGCGATCTACAACGCCACCGGGGCGCGGGTGCGTGAGTACCCGATCACCCTCGACAAGATCCTCGATTCGTTGCCGGAGATGACCTGAGCAACCTGGAAAAGCCCCTCACCCTAACCCTCTCCCAAAGGGAGAGGGGACTGACCGAGTTGTCTTATGGGATGCGCCGAAATGAGAGGTCGTGTCGATTATGGACTCAGCGTAGTGCTCACAGACATCCCCCAATCGGCCCCCTCTCCCTCCGGGAGAGGGCTGGGGTGAGGGAGCCGCGTCACTCGGATCGCAAATACTGCTCAGCACTCACCTGTTCCATCCACTCCACCACAGCACCGTCCAGCACCTCGGCAATCGCAATGTGCGTCATCGCCGTGGTCGGCGCGGCGCCATGCCAGTGCTTCACCTGCGGCGCGATCCACACGGTATCACCGGGGCGGATCTCGCGAACCGGTTGCCCCCACTCCTGCACAAAACCTGAACCGGCGGTGACGATCAGCGTCTGACCCAACGGATGGGTATGCCACGCGGTGCGTGCGCCCGGCTCGAAAGTCACCGTGGCGCCGCTGACGCGCGCCGCATCGCTGCCCTTGAACGGTGCGTCCACGCGCACGGTGCCAGTGAACCAGTCCGTCGGGCCTTTGGCCGACGGTTGCGAGCCGTTGGGGGTGACGGTAACGCCTGAGATATGTGCATTCATCACAAGACTCCAAATCTGAAAGAGACCTCCCTGTAGGAGCTGCTGCCGGCTGCGATCTTTTGATCTTTGATTTTCAAAAACAACATCAAAAGATCGCAGCCTGCGGCAGCTCCTACAGGGAACTTGCGTCACTTTAGCGAGCCGTACTCTTCAGATAATCGACTAGAATTCGAAAAAACTTATGCAGGACACTCATCAATGCTTCGTGAAAACGCCAGTGACCTGCTCGCCTTCCTCGCTGTGGCCCGCGAGCGCAGTTTCACCAAAGCCGCGGCCAGACTGGGCGTTTCACAATCGGCGCTCAGCCATACCATTCGCGCCCTCGAAGCGCGCCTTGGCCTGCGTTTGCTGACGCGCACCACCCGCAGCGTCTCGCCCACCGAGGCTGGCGAACATCTGCTGCAGACCATCGGCCCGCGCTTCGAAGAGATCGAGCAGGAACTGGCGGCCCTGAGCAACCTGCGCGAGACGCCCGCAGGCCGGATCCGCATCAGTGCCACCGACCATTCGCTGAATTGGCTGTTGCGTCCGGTGCTCAAGGAATTCCTGCCCCAATACCCGGACATCGCCGTCGAGGTGATCTGCGACTACGGTTTCGTTGACATCGCCGGGCAAGGCTTCGACGCCGGCGTGCGGCTGGGCGAAGATGTCGCGCAAGGCATGATTGCCACCCGCATCGGCCCGGACATGCGCATGGCGGTGGTCGGCGCGCCTGCTTACTTCGCCAAGCGTGAACAGCCACAAACACCGCGAGACCTGACCGCCCATGCCTGTAACAACCTGCGCCTGCCCACCAACGGCGGGCTGTACACCTGGGAGTTCGAGAAGGACGGCGAAAGCCTCAAGGTGCGGGTTTCCGGGCAAGTCACCCTCAATGGCGTGTATCCGCTGCTCGACGCTGCACTCGACGGTTTTGGCCTGAGCTACATTCCGGAAAACATCGTCGCGCCCTATCTGGCCGACGGGCGTCTGCTGCAAGTGCTGGCCGACTGGTGTCCGACGTTTGCCGGTTATCACCTGTATTACCCGAGTCGACGGCAGGCGGCGCCGGCGTTTGCGTTGCTGGTCGAGGCGCTGCGGTATCGCGGGCAAGCAGCTATCCCAGCAGTGCAATCAACTGATGCCGCTGCGCATCGGTGAGCATCGGCCCGAACCCGGCGCCGGCGTTGTCGGTCATGTAGCGCGGATTGCCGGTGCCGGGAATCACGCAGGTCACCGCCGGGTGCGACAGCAAAAACTTCAGCGCCAGTTGCGGCCAACTGTTGACCTGCACGTCCGACACCCACGCCGGCAGCGGCCTGCCCTTGAGCCGCTCGAGCAACCCGCCACCGCCAAACGGACGGTTGCAGATCACCGCGACCCCGCGCTCGCGGCACAACGGCAGAATGCGTTTTTCCACGCCACGGTCATCGAGGGCGTAATTGATTTGCAGAAAATCGAGTGACTCAGCCTTGAGTACTGCTTCGACTTCGTCGTAAGCCGAGGGCGTGTAATGGGTGATGCCGATGTAGCGGATACGCCCCTCGGTTTTCCACTCGCGCAGAGTCGGCAGATGAGTTTGCCAGTCCAGCAGGTTGTGGATCTGCATCAGGTCGATGCGTTCGGTGCGCAGCAGACGGAAGGATTGCTCCATCTGCGCGATACCTTCCTTGCGCCCGCGCGTCCAGACCTTGGTGGCGAGAAAGGCCGGCGAACGCGGTTCATGGATCGCCAGCAGTTCGCCAGTGGTCTGCTCGGCGCGGCCATACATCGGTGAGCTGTCGATCAGCGTGCCACCCTTTCTGAACAGCTCGTCGAGCACTGCCGGCAGTTGTTTATAGGCGGTCTCGCCGGGCGCAACGTCGAAGCTACGATAAGTGCCTAGGCCCACCACGGGCAGTCGTTCGGCGCTGGAAGGGATGGCGCGGGTCTGCATGGTCTGGTCTCCTGCCTGGTTCGGCGAAGTGGCAGTCGGCGTAATGGCAGTGGCCAACGCCCGGTCAAAGGTCAGGACCGCCGAAACCCCGGCAGCCAGCGTGAGCAATCGGCGACGTGAGCAACCCTCAGTGTGGCTCATGCTGGTTCCCCTGCTGCGTGAATCTGTTGCACGTTGTGTGCGACGGCTGGCCCTCCACTGCGCTGGACTACACTGCGACAGCGAACACCCGCGTCCCGTTAAAGTTAGCCGAATGTCCAGAATTCTGATGTCAGTCGTCGCTTTGCTCATCGCCCTCTACGTTTTGCTGTGCGGGGCCTTGTTCGTGTTTCAGCGTTCGCTGATCTATTTCCCCCAGCCTGGCAGTGCCGTGACCACGGCAGATTCACGGCTGAAACTGGCGATGCCGGATGCCGATGTCTGGATAACCGTTCGCGAACAGGCGGGTCCGAACGCGCTGATCTACTTCGGCGGGAATGCCGAGGACGTGTCGCGTAACCTGCCTTCATTCAGCGCAGCGTTTCCCGATTACGCGGTGTATCTGCTGAACTACCGGGGCTTTGGCGGCAGCGGCGGTTCCCCCTCGGAGGAAGCGATTGCCGAAGATGCGCTGGCGCTGTTTGACCGGGTCTACGCCAGCCATCCGCAGATTGCCGTGGTCGGGCGCAGCCTGGGTTCCGGAGTGGCGGTGCGGCTGGCGAGTCAGCGCCCGGCGCAGACATTGATTCTGGTGACGCCGTACAACAGCCTCGAAGAAATCGCCGTGCGCCAATACCCGTGGTTTCCGGTGAAATGGCTGCTGAAGGATCGCTTCGAGTCGGGCCGCTATGCCGCGCACATTCAAGTGCCGACCCTGCTGCTGGCAGCCAGCGATGATGAAGTGATTCCACGGGACAGCACGCAGCGGTTGCTGCAGAGTTTCCCTGAAGGCGTGGCGACGCTCAGGGTCGTGCCGGATTCGGGGCACAACTCGATTTCCGAGCGGGCGCAGTATCTGCAGTGGATGCAGGCAGTGCTTGATCGCTGATAGCCGATTATTGCGCCAGTGCGGACAACACAAAATCCAGGATCCCCCCCCTTCACACCCAGCAAAAAAGCCAGTTTGCCAGCATGAACCAAGTGCAAAAAGCCCAGTCCTAGTGGCGCCGCATTCCGCGGCTGCCCACTTCAGCACTGTCCTTTCCCCTGAGTCTGCCGTCCCATGCGCCATGTCGTTCGCTCATCACGCTTCGTTTCGCTGTGCCTGCTGATCCTTGCCCCACTGTTCACCGAGACCGCCCACGCCAGCGAAGAGCGGCAACTGGTGGCCGCCATCAACGATTATCGCGCCCATCCGCAACGCTGCGAACGTCGCCCTGCCCAGCGCCTGGCGCCACTGTCGCTGAAGTCGAATCTGGCGTTGCCGATCGGCTATGGCTACGGCGGTGGCTTGCGCGAAAGATTGAAGTCTTCGGGATATTCGGCGGTGGCGGTGCGCAGCATCCGCATCGTCGGTGCCGGGGATGCCGAGGAAGCCTTCGAACAGCTGCAAGACAGCCACTGCACCGCCCTGCTCGACGCCCAGTACGCCGACATCGGCGTCAGCCGCGCCCGCGGTGAATGGCAAGTGGTGCTGGCTCAGCCGGTGCTCGACAGTCGCGTCGGCGACAACCGCAGCGTCGGCAAAGCGTTGCTCGCCGAGGTCAACGCCGCCCGTGCACGCCCACGGATGTGCGGACGCCAGCGCTTCGCCGCCGCTCGCCCGCTCAGCTGGAACCCGGCGCTGGGAGCCGCCGCGCAAGGGCATAGCAAGGCCATGGCCTACGGCAACTACTTCGCCCACCGTGATCCAGACGGCGACATGCCGGCCGATCGCGCCCGGGCGGCAGGTTATCGGGGGCGGCAGATCGGCGAAAACATCGCCGCCGGCCAGAGTTCACCGGGCAAGGCGATGGCCGGATGGCTGGCCAGTCCCGGGCATTGTGCCAACCTGATGAACCCGATGTTCACCCAGGTCGGCGCGGGTTTTGCCAGTGAGGCGCGCAGTGATGAAGGGGTTTACTGGACGATGGTGTTTGGTGCGCCTTGATTCACTGAGAGATTTTCAGTGAAGCTACTAGCCCCTTCGCGAGCAGGCTCGCTCTCACATTTTGCCCGGTTGAGGCTGAACCCATGTGGGAGCGAGCCTGCTCGCGAAGGGCCAGAACAGGCACCCTCCATCACTTGGGCCGCCGCACCGCCCGCAGCCGCCCACTCCCCCCGCCACCGCAGTAAAAGCGCTCGCCGTCATCCGCTTCCAGCCCGGAAACGCCTGTCCCCGCAGGCATCTTCAAACGCTCCAGGACCTCGCCATCTTGCGGGTCGACCCGGCGCAGTTCACTTTCATCGCCTTCCCAGGTGCCATGCCATAACGCGCCGTCGACCCAGGTGACCCCGGTGACAAAGCGGTCTGACGCCAGCGTGCGCAAGACCGCGCCGGTCTCCGGATCGACCTGATAGATCTTGCGCTCGCGATACTGGCCGATCCACAGCGAGCCTTCGGCCCAGGCCATCCCCGAATCGTTGCCGCCGCCGGGCGCCGGCACGGTGTTCAGCACACGGCCGGTGGTCGGGTCGATTTTCTGGATGCGGCTGTCGGCAATCTGGAACAAGTACTGGCCGTCGAACGCGGTGCCAGCGTCGGCACCGACCTTGAGCGTGCGCACGGTTTTGCCGCTGGCCGGGTCCAGCGCATTGAGCTGGCCGTCACTGGCGAACCACACGTGCTGGCCGTCGAAGGTTACGCCGTGGACACGTTCGACGCCGTCGAACGGGCCGTACTCACGAAGGATTTCTGCGTTTGCCTGTTTCATGCTGCCTTCCTCGTTGGTAGGAGTGTCCAGCCTAGCCATTGCCCAACGACACCGGGAGTAACAAGATCGTCGCGAAACCCGGCAACGGCGGCGTGGTCCAGCGCCGCGCACGACCCACGCCGAACCCTTGCACTTTATCCGCCTGCGCCAGTGCTTCCAGTGAGCGCTGCACTTGCCGCTGACTGCAGCCCAACGCCAACGCCAGCGCCGAACTCGACCAGGCTTCGCCATCGGCGAGCAAGGCCAGCAGTGTCGCGTACTTGTCCTCGACCGGCAAAGTGAGCAACGCCACATCGTCGGCGACCAAGGCAAAACCGCGCGCCGTCGCGATGATCCGCGCCAGTGGCTGCAACGCCGAACGCAGGCGACCGATCTCCACCCGCAGGCGTGCGCGATGGGATTCGTCGCTTAGTTTCAAGCGAAACGCCTGAGCGATCAGCGCCTCTCTCGACACATCTGCCGGCCACGCCTGAGCCAGCATCCGCAGCAGACCGAACAGCACCGGACGCGTCGCCAGGGCCACGGTCATCCCCGCGCCGCGCACGCTGTAGCGACACGCATCGACCACCAGCGCCGGCGAGGCGAACAACGCTTCAACCTGCGCGAGCGTCACGGTCTGAGACCGGCCAGACACAATCAGTTGCGCCGCAGGTGCATCGAGCATTTGCAGGGCCTGTTCGGTCTCTGCGGTCAGCGCTGGAATAGCCGCTTGCTGCGCCGCCCGTTGCGCAAGTTCCAGCGCCGCCCGCGCTGTGTGCGCCTGCACCTGACGCAGCGCAATACCGGCCGTCATCAATCCATGAGCGGCCCGCAACGGCGGGGGCAACGCGGTGGGATCAAGTGCGGCGAGCAACGCCTGCGCCTCATCGAGCTGGCCGATCAGCAACAGCCGGCGGATTTGCAAATAGCGGGCATGCGCAGCGTTCAGGTGATCGCCGTGATCGAGCAAGAGCTGCCGCGCCGCCTCCAGCGCTTTAACCGGCCAGCCCAGATCCCGCGTCGCCAGCGCCACTTCGGCCTCGGCCACGACGCAGCGCGCTCGGGACAACGGCTCGTTGGCGCCGAACGCCTTGACCGCCCGCTGCAGCAGCGCCTTGGCTCGGGACACATCACCGAGCTGAGCCATGGCGATGCCACGCAGCGCCAGCGCAGGCGGGTCTTCACGCAGGGCGACGAGCTTCAACGCGGCCAGCGGATCACCCACCGCGAGCGCACGGCCGGCAGCGTTGATCAACGAGTCCATGACAGATCAGGCACAGTGAACATTTCCGGGACTGGATATCCCGGTTTAGTCCAGTTAGCGGACGGACACCAGTATGGTGTGATGCGAGAAATGACAACGCAGTAGAAACAGTCACGCCCTTCGATAAGAAAGGGCGCTGGAGTCTGGTGGAGCGCTGCCGGGGTCAGACCGGGGAAATCGTCGCAAGCATTCCGATCAGAATGGTCAACGTCAGAAAACCACCGAGGAAAATCGCCATCTTGTTCATGCTGCTCTCCTTAATGTTGAGCTTGCGGTGCACCGGGCGCTTCGGGATGAAGGGCTGCCGCGGGTGACCGGATTGCCGGGCTATTCTGAGCGCCTGACTGAGCCGGTTACAGAGGCAGATCCAACAGAAAAATACGGATCAGATACCAAACTGATCTGTTCCGGACATGGCGTGATATTCAGACCGGCACACAAAGATTCGAGGGCACGCCGCTTTGAACTAGAGTGATTGCCGTCGCGCGAAAAACAACAACAATTCCAGGAGTGGTCAATGTCCGAACTGAACCTGCACCCCAACGCCGCCGAATCCTTGAAGCGCTGGCACGAGATGATCCGCACCGGCAACCTCAAGGCCTTGCCCGAGCTGCTTGATCCGAATGCGCTGTTCCGCTCGCCCATGGCCCACTCGCCCTACCCAGGCGCGCCTGTGGTGACGATGATCCTCAACACCGTGCTCAACGTGTTTGAAGATTTCAAATACCACCGTGAACTGGCGACTGCCGATGGTTTGAATGTGGTGCTGGAATTCAGTGCCAAGGTGGGGACGAAAGAGTTGAAGGGGATCGACATGATTCGCTTCGATGAGAGCGGGAAAATTATCGAGTTCGAGGTGATGGTGCGGCCGTTGAGTGGGTTGCAGGCCCTCGGCGAAGAGATGGGGCGGCGGCTTGGTGCGTATCTGGCAAGCGCGAAACCACAGTAGGATCAGGCGCCACAAAAAAAGCCCACTGACCATTACCGATTCAGTGGGCTTTTGCGTATCTGGCGTCTAGTTACAGCGCCATGTCACGTGCAGCATTTTCCTTCGGCGCTTCAGCTTTCTCAGCTGCAGGTGCAGCCGGAGCAGCCTGACCGATCACCGGAGGCGTTGGCAGTTCGAGGATCTTGGCGGTGTACGCCCACTCTTGTGCCACTTTGGCCGGATCGTTGTTCAGCTGGGTGCCGTAGCTTGGCACGATCTGGTGCAGCTTGGCCTGCCACTCAGGGGTGGCGACTTTGTCTTTGAAGACTTTCTGCAGCACGCTCAGCATGATCGGTGCAGCGGTCGACGCGCCTGGCGATGCGCCCAGCAGGCCGGCGATGGAGCCGTCTTGTGCAGCAACGATTTCGGTGCCCAGTTTCAGCACGCCGCCAGCGGCTTCATCACGCTTGATGATCTGCACGCGTTGGCCGGCTTGCCACAGGCGCCAGTCTTCGGCTTTGGCGTTCGGGAAGTATTCCTTCAGCGCGTTCAGACGGTCTTCATCCGACAGCATCAGTTGACCGGCCAGGTACTCGACCAGCGGGTATTCCTTGATGCCGACCTTGGTCATTGGCCAGATGTTGTGGGTGGTGGTGCTGGTCAGCAGGTCCAGGTACGAGCCTTCTTTGAGGAACTTGGTGCTGAAGGTCGCGAATGGGCCAAACAGGATGACGCGCTTGCCGTCCAGAACACGGGTGTCCAGGTGCGGAACCGACATCGGCGGTGCGCCAACCGAAGCTTTACCGTAGGCCTTGGCCAGGTGCTGCTCGGCGATGGCCGGGTTATCGGTCACCAGGAACGAGCCGCCTACCGGGAAGCCAGCATATTCCTTGGCTTCAGGAATGCCCGACTTCTGCAGCAGGTGCAGAGCGCCACCACCGGCACCGATGAACACGAACTTGGCGTCGGTTTCGGTTTTGGTGCCGTCTTTCAGGTTTTTGTAGCTGACGCGCCAGGTGCCGTCGGCGTTCTTGGTGATGTCTTCGACTTCACTCGACAGCTTCAGGTCGAAGTTAGGCTTGGTCTGCAGGTAACCGGCGAACTGGCGGGTGATTTCGCCGAAGTTCATGTCGGTGCCCAGCGGGCTCCAGGTGGCCGCGATTTTCTGGTTCGGGTCACGCCCTTCCATCATCAGCGGGACCCACTTCTTGATCACAGCCGGGTCTTCGGAGTACTGCATGCCGGCGAACAGCGGGCTCGCCTGCAGGGCTTCGTAGCGCTTTTTCAGGAACTTGATGTTGTCGTCACCCCACACGAAGCTCATGTGCGGCGTGGTGTTGATGAACGAGCGAGGGTTCTTCAGAACGCCTTGCTGAACCTGCCAGGCCCAGAACTGACGGGAAACCTGGAACGCTTCGTTGATCTCGACGGCTTTCGGGATCGTCACGTTGCCTTTGTCGTCTTCCGGGGTGTAGTTCAGCTCAGCCAGGGCCGAGTGACCGGTACCGGCGTTGTTCCAGCCGTTGGAGCTTTCCAGGGCGACGCCATCGAGGCGCTCGACCATTTCCATCGACCAGCTTGGCTCCAGCTCATTGATCCACACACCCAGGGTGGTGCTCATGATGCCGCCGCCGATCAGCAGAACGTCGACTTTCTTTGCTTCTGCAGCATTGGCGGACGACATCCCCATCGCCAAAGCCAGCCCGAGCAAGGCTGTGTTCACTTTCTTAAACATCCGTTGCACCTATGATAAAACGCCTTCCGCCCGTCGCTGTTGTGGGTATGAGGGCCTTTGTCGCGACACTCAGGCCAGGGTCGCGGGCACCTTCACACTGCAATGTTGACGGGTGGGCACACAAGGCCGACGTACCGCATCGACCTCAGTTAATGTCCCTTCTGAACTGACTTTTTATCATTATTGGCTTCAGCTACTTGAGCGACAGGGATTCCGTCAGCCCGCCCCCAAAGGCAGGCAAACCGAATAAGGTCAAACCAAGTTGGCGCGAAGAATATCACGTCAGGGCAAACCCGCGCGTCTGTTCCCGACTTGAGAGTCTTTTTCCGCTCTGGGCGTTATCGGCCGGTTTGGGCTGAACATGATCCGCAAACCTGCTCGCGATAGCGGCCCTACAACCGAAACCGGTCCACCGACAACGCCAGCGCCCCCGCCAGACTCGACAGTTCATCGGTGGTGTTGGCCGTCTGCCCGATGACCTTGCTGTTGCCCTCGGACATCCCGGCGATCATTTCCACCTGATGGGCAATTTCGTTGCTGGCCTGGCTTTGCTCGCCGATGGTGCGGGTGATGTCATTGACCAGTTGCGTGGTGCTGAGGGTGGCGTCGAGGATCTCGCGGATCGCCCGCTCGACTTCAGCCGTGACCGCCATGCCTTTGTCGACCTGAGCCACGCCGGCCTCCATGCTGCTGACCGCTTCGCGGGTACTGTTCTGGATGCGCGCGACCATCGCCGCGATTTCCTGGGTTGAAGCGCTGGTACGCGCGGCCAGACTGCGCACTTCGTCGGCGACCACGGCAAAGCCCCGGCCCTGCTCGCCAGCCCGCGCCGCCTCGATGGCGGCGTTGAGTGCCAGCAGGTTGGTCTGGTCGGCGATGCTCTTGATCACCTGAATGATGTTGAAGATGCCTTCGGATTCCTGATCCAGCGTGCGGATCACCTGTGCCGACTGCTGCGCCGAGCGGGCGATGTCGTCCATGTCGCTGACCACCTGATGGATCACCTGTCCGCCGCTCTTGGCCAGCGACTCGGCCTGATTGGCCATGCCCAGTGCGCGTTCGGCGTGGCGGGTGATTTCCTCGATGCTGGCGGTCATCTGGCTCGCGGCAGCGGCCATGGTGCCGGCGGCGGCGCTTTGCTGCTGACTGCTGTCGGCGACCTGATGGCAGCCGTGGCTCAACTGCTCGCTCATGCCGCTGACGCCATGCGCGTTGCGGCGCACCACGTCGATCATGTCGCGCAGATCGCGCTGCATGGTCGCCAGGCTGCGGATCAGTGTGCTGGCTTCATCCTTGCCGGCCGGTTCGCTGATCGGCTCGCTGAGGTTGCCATGCGCAATGCTTTGAGCGATGTGGTTGGCGGACTTCAGCGGCCCCATGATGCTGCGGGTCACCCAACGCCCTTGCGCCAGCAATAGCAACAGGCTGGCGAGCAGCACCACGCCGAGGGCGATATTGGCATTTCGAATGGCGCTGTCGGTGGCTTTGCTGGTGTCCCGGGTATTGCTTTCAATCAGCTCACTGAGCGCGGCCATCTGCTCTTCAAGCTGAGTGAAGGCGGTATTGAACGTACCGAGCTCCCGTTGCGCGCTGTCCGGGTTGTCCAGTGCCAGGCCGACAATGCGCTCGGCCGCCTCGATGTAGGTGTCCAGGCTGGGCTTGATCTGTTCGAGCGCGGTCTTGATTGTCGGGTTGACCGGCAGTTTGAGGTTTTCATCCAGCACTTCGCGAAAATGGCTCGCGTGCTCGTTGATCGAATCCCGCACTTCAGCGGCCGTGCCGGTACTTTTGCCCAGGCCCACCAGCATCGCCGAGTACACGTCAGCCCGCAGTGCATCGTGCATCATGTCGGCTTCCATGTGATTGCGCAGCGCAGTCATGCTCACCGCGTTGTCGCCAACCGCCGCGGACATCCGCGTATTCCCCACATAGCTGACCAGACTCACGATCAGCGCCGTCAGCAGGCTGGTTGCTATCAGCAACAGCAAACGCAATTTGATCGACACGGTGGGTTCCTCCTGAGGCGCGCCGAATGCACCTGTCAGAAGTTCAGTTAAGCTTATTTGTGCAGATGTGCCGCTTCAGAGCGTTTCAGCAAGTATCCGCGTGTTTGAACGGAACTCCGGCAGAGGTCGCACCTCTGAGATTATGTAGTCTTCCTTTTTGCTTCGCGCTTGTGGAGGAACACCGTCATGCGCAAGTTAGTGCTCGTTTCTTCTCTCCTGCTGTGCCTCCCGGTCGGCTCGGCTCTGGCCCGTGTCGATGCCGGCGATGTCGCCACCTCGGCGGGTGTTTCCGCGTCGCTTTACTCGACCTTCAAGGATCACAAAATGGTGATCCCGGCGCGCGATGACCTGTCAGCGTTCGTGGCCAGCGGCGGTGCCATACGAGGGGTTTATCTGGAATCGGTGCTGCAACAGGTCCGGCACGACAACCCCGGTCTCAACGCCAGCGATGAAGACCTTGCCAACGCGATTCTGGTGCATTACGAAGGCCTGAATCAGTAGTTGTCACGGAGGCAGCGGCCGATGGATGGCAGCTGAAGGCACATAGGCAAAACAGTCCGACGGCCTCTATGATGGAGGCCATGACGACTCTTGCGCCGCCTGCGCCTTTGCGCTCACCCTGCCCGCCCGGCGCCTGCGATTGCGGGCGCGAATCGTTGCTGGAAAATCCCGGCAGCGATCTGCGCATCCTGCGCCTGACTCGCGAGCAGGAAAAAATCCTGCTCGCCCGCCTGGAACAACTCAAAGACCTCGCCGACCTGCGCCATCTGCAAGATCGCATGCACGAACAGTTGGGCCTGCGAGTTGAAGTTGCGCCGGGCTTTCATGAAGTGCGCACCATGCTCGGCATCGAGATTCAGATCGAAGCGCTGCCGGGGCTGTGCCGCAAGACGCGCAAAGCGATTCCGGCGGCCATTCGTCGAGGCCTGAGCAACCACCCTGAAATCGCTTTCGAACTCCTCAACGCCCACGACTTGCTGCGCGACACCTGATCATCTTTTCAGGCCAACCCGCTTGCGCATCTCTGCAGTGATGCTCTGGCGGGTTTTCTTCATGTCGGCCCACGGCGCGTCGCCGACCTCGTTCAGGCGCTCATGGACATTGCTGATGTTCCACTGATTGCCACCCTTGATCTGCGCCACCTCTTCGCGAAACAGCGGCACCGACACCGGCAGCCCCTCGCGGGTGCGCGCCGCGTAGGCACAAATGGTGGTGGCACCCAGACCGTTGCGCAGGTAATCGATGAAGATTCGCCCCACCCGATTTTTCGGCCCGGACACCGCGGAAAACCGTTCCGGCAACAAATTCGCCATATGACTGACGATCGCATGGCTGAAATCCTTGACCTCGTCCCAACCGTGCTTGCGGGTCAATGGCACCACCAGGTGAATGCCTTTGCCACCGCTGGTCTTGAGAAACGCCTTGAGCCCCAGTTCATCGAGCACGGTCAGGGTCAGCGCAGTGGCTTCGACCATGCTTTTCCATGGGAGCGCGGGATCCGGGTCAAGATCGAGGACAAAGCGGTCAGGCTTGTCCAGATCAATGGTGGTGGCGTTCCAGGTGTGCAGCTCGACCGTGCTCATCTGCACGGCGCCGATCAAGGCTTCGGCATTGTTGATCAACATCACCGGTTGACCGGTGACCTCCTTGTCCAGCGTGGTGATGCCGGGAATCGCCAGACGCTCGGCGTTTTTCTGGAAGAACAGTTCGCCGGCGATACCGTCCGGCGCACGCACCAATGCCACTGGACGATCCTTGAGCTGCGGCAGGATCCACTCGGCGACGCTGGCGTAATACTCGGCCAGTTGCATCTTGGTGGTGCCACTGACCGCATCGATTACCCGGTCGGGGTGGGTGATGCGCACCTTGCCGCTGGCGAGGCCCAGCTGTGACGGTGCTGCTTCAGCCTTTTTCTTTGCCGGTGCAGCCTTTTTCGATGGGGTGGCTTTCGCTGAAGTCTTCACGGGTTTCGCGCGCTCCTCGGTAATTGCCTTCGCCGGTTTGTCATTGCGCAGACCATGGAACACGGCATGGCGCACCGAGCCGTCCTTGGTCATTTCGGCGAATGCCACTTCCGCCAACAGATTCGGTTTGAGCCAGTGCACACCCTTGGCGTCGAAGCCGCTTGGCGGGTTGACCACGGCAGCCTTCTTCACCTGCAACGGCTTGAGTTGGGCAAGGATGCTTTTCAGGGTGGTGTCGTTGAACCCGGTGCCGACCTTGCCGGCGTAACGCAATTCGCCACTGTCGCGGTCATGCAAGCCCAGCAGCAAGGCGCCGAAGGCACTGCGCGCGCCCTTCGGATCGGTATAGCCGACAACCACGAATTCCTGACGATGCTTGCACTTGAGCTTGATCCAGTCGCTGCTGCGCCGCGATACGTAAGGCGAACCCAGGCGCTTGCCGATCAGTCCTTCCATTTGCATCTGGCAGGCGCTGTTGAGCAGCGCATCCGGGGTTTCGTCGAAGGCTTCGGAAAAGCGCAGCAAGGGCTGCTCGTGCCCTCCGAGTACCGTGGACAACGCCGCGCGGCGCTCCTCGACCGGCACCTCGCGCAGGTCGACCCCGTTGAGGTAGGGCAAGTCAAACAGGTAATAGAGGATGTTGCCGCTGCTTCCAGCTTCGAACGCATTCTGCAGCGCCTGGAAGTCCGGCACACCGTGTTCGTCAGCGACCACCATTTCGCCGTCCAGCCACGCCGATTCCAGGCCCAGCTTGGCCAGAGCCTGCGCCTGTTGTGGCAGTTTGTGCGTCCAGTCATGGCCATTGCGGGTAAACAGCTGCACCTCGCCGTGATCGATGCGCGCCAGGATCCGGTAGCCGTCGAACTTGATCTCGTAACTCCACTGCCCTTCGGGGGCGCTGTCGACCAGCGTCGCCAGTTCCGGCTTGAGTTGCGCCGGCAGTTTGGCCTTGCGCGCACCAGTGAGCGTAGCGGACACCGTTTTGTGCGGTTTGGCCGGGGCCTTCTTCACCGGTTTGGCTTGCTCGGCGGCGAGCTTGGGCTTACTGATCAAGGTGCGCTCGCTGAGCACGCTGTGCGGCTCGGCGCTGAGCACATCGTAATCGTCTTGCGGGCGCGCAGCGCTGTCCTGATGTTTGATCAGAAACCAGTTTTCCTTCTTGCCAGGCATGTGGGTGCGCACCAGATTCCAGAGGCCGGACAGCTTCTCGCCTTGCAGTTCGAATTTGAGTTTGCCCTTGGCGTAAGCCTTGGCCGGGTCTTCCTGTGGAATCCACACGCCACGATCCCAGACGATCACATCGCCGGCGCCGTAATGCCCTTCGGGAATGCTGCCCTCGAACGTCGCGTAATCCAGCGGGTGATCTTCGACGTGCACCGCCAGGCGTTTGACCTTGGGGTCGAGCGACGGCCCCTTGGGCACCGCCCAGCTCTTCAGCGCGCCATCGAGTTCGAGGCGAAAGTCATAATGCAGATGCGAAGCGTCGTGCTTCTGGATGCAGAACTGCAGCGCATGTTCAGTCGCCTTGCTGCGGCCACGACGCTTGATGGCGGCGGGCTCCGAGGTCGCCGAAAAATCGCGCATGCGGTTGTAGTCATCGAGGTTCCTGCTCATGGCGCACCTGCCTTGTGTCAGCCAATGCGGGTCACGGTCAGCGTGACCACGGCGATCCGGTCTACACGCTGGTAACCGGGATTCAACAATTCTTCACCGAACACGTCGGGATCCAGTTCGCGATAGGTCCAAGCGAATCGCGCCGAATCCAGGCGTGGCACCACGGTGTCGAAAAACGGATCACGGCCATCGACCATGGCCACGCCGGTGTACAGCAGTAACGAGCCACCGGGCGCCAGCCGATTGAGCGCCTGTTCGACGATGCGCAGCGACAACCCGGCCCCGAGTGAACCTCCACCATTTCGGTAGGCGCGCCCGGCGGGATCGGCCATGTACGGCGGGTTGGCGACGATCAGGTCGAAGTGGCCGTCGGTACCCTGCAACACATCGCTGGCCTGCACCTCGACGTTGGCGACCTCGGCCAATGCCGCGTTGATTGCGGTCAGGCGCAGCGCGGCGGGGTTGATATCCACCGCCAGCACTTGCGCTTCGCGCCGCGCGCGGGCAATCAGAATCGCGCCGACGCCCGCCCCGCATCCGATATCCACCGCACGCTGGATCGGTGCAAAGCTCTGCTGCAGATGCGCGTGAATCAGCTGCGCGAAACGGTAGGTGTCCGGACCGAAAAACACCGAATCGGCGGCATCGGTGGGAAAGCCCGAATGCACAAACAACAGGTCATCCAGACTCGACCAGCGCACCCGGCTTTTCAAGCGGCCGTCGTAGGCGTCAATCACTTGCGCCTCTTGCAACTGCCGCTGCTCGTCGGCGGACAACAACCCCGGTTCGAACGGGCGCGACCAGCCGAAGACATCACGCAAGGTATCGGCCACCTGCCCCTCGTCCCGCTGGTTGACCCGCTGATGGGTCAAAGGCGTCGGCGTGATGAAACGATAACCGTCGGCCTGCAAGCGTCGACCGAGTTGCAGCAGCGTGAGGTCGTCGGCAGACAAATGTTCTTCCTGATTCATGGAGAGTTCCTTAGCGCAGACTGGATTTGAGTTCGATAAAACGGCGCGTCGCCAGCAAACCCGCCGGGTGGGCATGGCGGGCGGGTGACAGCCATGGGATCAGTGTTGCCATCTGGCCGTGACCGTCCTGGCCTTGTAGCGAGGAGGTCAGACGCTGCACATCGGGATCGTGTTCTGGCACCGCGGCGTCCGGGGTGGCGACCTGACGGCTGCGTCTTGGCGTCGGATTCTTCTCCGAGGATGTCCAGTCGCCGGCAATCCAGTCGTGCAGCAGTTGCTTTTCATAAGGACTGAACACGCCGAACATCGCCGCACCGTCGCCATCGATCAACTGCCAGAAACGGCTGACCTGCGGATCTTGATTGCGCTTGATCCAGCCCTTGTCCTGCATCACCTGCAGAAACCCGGGCAGTTGCTCGGGCGTGGCCAGCCACTGATTGACGGTTTTGCCATCGAAGCGGCAGTAGTCGGAATGCATGTGCTGACCGAACGGACGCTTGCGCTCGAGCATCGCCAGCACTTCCTGTTCCAGGTCGAAACCCTCGATGATGGCGCGGCTGCCCTGCCCCAGGTCGTTGAGTCGATAGCCCAGCGATACCCGGCGCAGAAACTCGCTGCGATCCGCTTCCAGCGGCAGCAGGTCGAGCACCGCCTGCACAGCTTTTTGCGCATGACCGGTGCTGGCGTTATCGATGGTCACGTGCAGGGTGAAATAGTACGGATCGATGCCCAACTCGCTGAGTTCGTAGGCACTGATCAACAGGTGCAGCGGCAATTGTTCGTAGCCGAGGTTGTAACCGATCACCTCCGGCAAACAAGCTTCACCGCAGGCACCGAGTGCCAGTTGCAACGCACCTTGCAGGTAGCGCTCATCGGTGATGGCGCTGGCATCCTGCAAACCGTGTTCAGCGAGCAGTTTGCGGTAGATCACCACATGGTTTTGCGCAGGATTGCCGTCGCCGAGTTCTTCCAGATAGGTACACAGCAAGCCATCAAAACGCGGGTCGCGCCATTGCGCCAACAAGCCGTACAGCCACGCGCCATCGACCAGTTTGGTCGGTGCCACGGCTTGTAGAAAGTACAACCCGTGAGCCTTGTTGCTGAAGAACTGGCGCGGTCCGCCGGCCTGACGCTGTTGCAGGTAATCGGCGTACTGCCGGGCAACCTCGGTGCAGTGCCCGGCGACCCACTCCTGCCACGCCGACGGATCCTGCGGCAGCGCTTCGGGCAGCAGCGCGGCGCGCTGCAACTGCTCGGCGAGAAAATCCTGCGCGAGGGTGTCAGGCGCATCCTCAAGCAGCAATGCCTCATAAATACGCCGCAGGTCACCGTCGGCAGTGATGGGCTGTTGCTGCGCACTCGGCGCATGCAGAGGGGTCAGGGCAGTCATGTCAGTGTTCTCACTCGGTTGGCCGGTCAGGGCGTTGTTTCACGCCTCTACAGCAGCAGAGCAACCGCTACGGAGAAAAATTCAATCAACATGAAAAACGCCCTGACGGACGGCGATCAGCGCCAATTCTCTTTCACTTGATCACTTGGTCGGGTCACTGTAGGAGCTGCCGAAGGCTGCGATCTTTTGATTTTGTCTTTTACGATCAAGATCAAAAGATCGCAGCCTTCGGCAGCTCCTACATTTACATCGTGTAAAGGCTTGGCCGAGCGGAGTGTTTCGGGAGCGCTAGTGTTCAAGGACGATGGTTACGGAGGGCAAAGGAATGCCTGAAGCTGCAAAAGCCTGCGGTTTACGCAAGGGACGCTATTCGGAGGTTGGGCGAGTTTATTTGCTGACAGCGGTGGTTGAGCAACGCCGACCGGTTTTTTCGGATTGGAGAGCAGGACGACTATTGGTAGGGCAGATGCGGGCCGCCGATCAAGCGGGAATGGTTCATTCGCTTGCCTGGGTTGTGATGCCGGACCACCTCCATTGGCTGGTCGAATTAAAACAAGGCTCTTTGGCGCAATTAATGTGCCGTGTCAAATCGCGCAGTAGTCGGTCAACCTGCTGCGAGGCAATTCGGAGCCGGTGTGGCAACGCGGCTATTACGACCGAGCTCTGCGTCGCGATGAAGATCTTAAAGCCGCTGCCCGCTACATTGTCATGAATCCATTGCGGGCCGGTCTGGTAAAGCGTTTGGGTGATTACCCGCTATGGGACGCAATCTGGCTCTGAAGATCAACAGATCGCAGCCTTCGGCAGCTCCTACATTTGGAGCGCTTTTCCCCTGTAGGAGCTGCCGAAGGCTGCGATCTTTTGACTTTTGCTTCAGCCCTGCCCCTTGGCCTGCTGTTCCAGGTGCACCTGCAATTGCGGGTCGATCTGCAGGGCGGCGGCCAGTTCATCCAGATAGTTGCGTTCGGCGTCTTGCTGATCGTCCACCAGTATCACGCTGACCAGGTACATTTCGGCGGCCATGGCCGGGTCGCCGTTGGCGGCCTCGGCGACTTCGTTCGCATCCAGTGGTTTGGCAATTTCGCTTTCGAACCACTGCTGCAATTGCGGATCGTCGGTGTGCTTGCTGATTTCACTGTTGATCATCTGTTGTTCCCGGGTATCGATCTCACCGTCGGCCTTGGCTGCGGCGATCAGCGCCCGCAGTACGGCATGACTGTGTTCCTCGACTTCGGGCCCGGCCAGCAGGTTGGCGGTTGGCGGGATCTGTTGCGGTGCCGCTGAGGCCTGACTGCGTTGCCAGGCCTGATACGCCTGGAACGCCATCATCCCCAGCGACGCCAGCGCCGCATAATTGTTACCACCGGAGCGGCTTTGCGTACCGCCACCCAGTGCCCCACCCAACGCGCCGCCCAAGCCACCACCGCTACCGCCGCCGAGCAGACCACCGAGCAAACCGCCCAGACCGCCCAGCCCACCGGACTGCGCCGCACTGCCGCCGGGGCCTGCACCGCCACCCAACAGACCACCGAGCAAGCCGCCCAGTCCGCCGAGTCCGTCCGGATTACCGGCCGAGTCAGCACGTTGTTGTCCCGCCGAGGCCTGGCCTCGCAGCAGTTGTTCGAGCAAATCGCTGGTGTTCATGATGTCGTCCTCAGGCATTGGCATTCACTGCGTCAGGCAACGATAGACCGGCGCAGCCATCGCGCCAGCACCGTCTGGCTGACACCGGCGGTTTTCGCCGAGGTATTTTTCGAGCGGCCAGCTAAGATTCAACAGTGGTGAACCTTATCCCGGCCAAACCGGTCGATAGCTGCAACCCCGACCCGGTTTGCCGGCGCCCTTTGCTCAAGGGTGATACCCGGCTTGCTTCATTTTTCTGGAGAACGCCCCTGTGATATCGACCGTACACATCGCCAGGCTCAAAGCATGGGGCGCCCATGGTTTTACCGCGACCGGCGTGGTCACTGCCTTTCTCGCGACCCTCGCCCTGCTGGAGAACCAGCCGACCCATTGCCTGATGTGGCTGGGCGTGGCATTGATCGTCGACGGTCTCGACGGGGCGCTCGCGCGCAAGGTCAATGTGCAATCGGTGCTGCCGAGTTTTGACGGTTCGATCCTCGATCTGGTGATCGACTACCTGACCTACGTGTTTATCCCTGCGCTGTTCATCTACCGCTACATCCCCCTGCCCGACTACACCCTGCTGCTGAGTGTATCGCTGATTCTGGTGTCGTCGCTGTTCTGCTTCTGCAACGTCAACATGAAAAGCAAGGACAACTATTTTGTCGGTTTCCCCGCCGCGTGGAACGTGGTTGCCCTGTGCCTGTACATCATTGGCCCGGGACCGTGGATCACTTTCCTGACCATCATTGGCCTGGCGCTGCTGACCGTCACCCGCATGAAGTTCCTGCACCCGTTCCGTGTGCGCCGGTTCATGCCGATCAACATCGCGGTAACGGCAATCTGGCTGTTGTGCAGCCTGTCGCTGGTGCTCAATCATCCGGTGATCAATCCGCTGGTAATGGGGTTGTGGCTGCTGATGTCGGCGTACTTTCTGGGGATCTGCATCTGGCGTACGGCGCTGGAGTGGGTTGATGGGGCACACCTGAAATAGCGCCAGACCTGCCAAACACGAATACCTGTGGGAGCTGGCTTGCCAGCGATTTCGTACTGTCAGTCGACATCGTTTTGACAGGACGGCCGCCATCGCTGGCAAGCCAGCTCCCACAGGGATTGGCATTGTTCCGCCATTCAGCGTTTGGTGATCACCACCTCCAGATACTCGCTCGGCACCACCAGCGAAGCGGCTCCCGCCCGATTCGAGCGGTTGAGCAAGTCCGCCAGATCACTCTCCAGCGCCTGACCGCTTTCCGGCGGCAATGCCGCGAAAGCCTTGTGCACCGGCCCGTACCAGTGACGGAAGATGTCGATGAAATGCGCTGCCGAGCGATAACGGAAGTTGAACGTGCGGCGGGTGACCTGCAGCAGAAATTCACGTTCATCGAAGTGGCTGTGCAACCACGCTTCGGTGCCCCAGTTTGACGGTGGCTGCGCCACGGCGGGCGGCGGCACGTGACGGCCGAGAACCTTGAACATCTGGCCAACGAACCCTTCCGGGGTCCAGTTCGCCAGACCGATGCGCCCGCCACGCCGGCAGACCCGCGCCAGTTCCGCCGCCGCAGTCGCCTGATCCGGGGCAAACATCACGCCGAAGGTCGACAACACCGCGTCGTAACTCTCGTCAGCGAACGGCAACGTTTCGGCATCGGCGACCTGAAAAATCACCTCCAGATGCTCGGCTCGTGCCCGATCCTGCCCACGTTCGAGCAGCGCCGCGACATAGTCGGTCGAGGTCACCTGGCAGCCACGCCGCGCTGCCGCCAGGGTCGCATTGCCGTTGCCGGCGGCGACATCCAGCACCTCTTCATCGCAGCGCAGGTCGCAAGCCTCGGCGAGGTTTTCGCCGACGATCTGCAAGGTGGTGCCGATCACCGCGTAATCGCCGCTGGCCCAGGCGACTTTCTGGCGCTCCTTCAGACCCGTCAGATCAATGGGCGTACTCATCAATCGTGCTCCGCAGCAGGTTGGAGAACTTCATTCAGCCGTGGTCGGGTCAATGACCGTCATGACCCGTGCCACGCTGTTGGCCGGGAAGCCGCCCAGCCTGGCGTGCTCGCGTACCTGCTCCTCGTCCGGGGCGATGTACACGCAGTAGATTTTGTCGGCCGTGACATAACTCTGCAGCCACTGCACTTGCGGCCCGAGTTCACGCAACACTTGGCAGGAGGTTTGCGACACGGCTTTGAGTGCTTGCTCCGACAGCTTTCCGGCCCCTGGAATCTCGCGTTCAATCACGAATTTCGGCATGGCAACCTCGCGTTCTTTTTATCAAGGACAGGGTCGGCAGTGGCCCTGCCTGGTCACTATCGCGCCGAGGGTCGATGGCGTCCGTGCCAATCGTCCGAAGAGCACGTAAAACAAGGGCTGGGCCGATGAATGGCGGTTTTTTGTAAAGCCTCCGAAACACTGTCGAGACTGCTCGGGATGGCGAGGAGCAATCAATTTTCGTTGTTGCAGCCATCGGCGAATTTACGGTAATCCAGCACTTGGGTTTTGCCTGCCGAATCGAGGTAGGTCATGCGCGCATCGACAATGCCGCAGGTCACTGAGGTGTCCTGGGTCATCGACAGCACTTTCTGCACGTCCAGGTGCGTGCCGTAGGTGTAGGTGTGCGGGGTAATATCGGCTTCGGCACGGGCCGACAGGGTGCAGATGTTCAGGGCGGCGAACAGGCAGGCGGCGATCACGGATGTGCGGGTCATGGCGGTTACCTCAAGGCGTGGATGGGTTGAGCCGAGGCAAGCTGGGTGCGCCTCGATGGAGCCTATTTCAGGCGCCTGAGGTATCACGTCTGTGTCTGGAAATGCCCGTTATGACGCGCTATGTATCTGCGCCACCCGGAGATACACAGCGATACAAAACCCTGAAAAAATCGCGTTTTTGCGTGTGTATGTATCCGTCATGGCGCCAGATACACTGCAATACAAACCCCGGCAGGCAAGCCGGCGCAGGCTCGATAGACTGCATGGCATTGCCCTTTGATTAGAGGTTCTGCACCGATGGAACATGTCGATCACATTCTCATCGTCGACGACGACCGCGAGATCCGCGAGCTGGTTGGCAATTACCTGAAAAAGAACGGCCTGCGCACCACCGTGGTCGCCGATGGCCGACAGATGCGCAGCTTTCTCGAAGCCAACACCGTCGACCTGATCGTGCTCGACATCATGATGCCCGGCGACGATGGTCTGCAGGTGTGCCGCGAGTTGCGCGTGGGCAAGCACAAGGCCACGCCGGTGCTGATGCTCACCGCGCGCAACGATGAAACCGACCGCATCATCGGCCTGGAAATGGGCGCTGACGATTACCTGACCAAACCGTTCGCTGCCCGCGAACTGCTGGCGCGGATCAACGCCGTGCTGCGGCGCACGCGGATGCTGCCGCCGAACCTGGTGGTCACCGAAAGCGGTCGGCTGCTGGGTTTCGGCCGTTGGCAGCTGGACACCTCAGCCCGCCATTTACTGGACCAGGACGGCACGCTGGTCGCGCTCAGCGGCGCCGAATACCGCTTGCTGCGGGTGTTCCTCGATCACCCGCAACGGGTGCTCAGCCGCGATCAGTTGCTCAACCTGACCCAGGGGCGCGAGGCCGATCTGTTTGATCGTTCCATCGATCTGCTGGTCAGCCGCCTGCGCCAGCGTCTGCTCGACGATGCGCGCGAACCGGCTTACATCAAGACCGTGCGCAGCGAGGGTTATGTGTTCTCGCTGCCGGTAGAAATTTTCGGGGCTTCGGCATGAGTTTCAGGCTGCAGTGGCCGCGTACGCTGGCGTCACGCTTGTCGCTGATCTTTCTGGTCGGGCTGATCCTCGCTCAGGCACTGTCGTTTGGCGCGCAGTACTACGAGCGTTTCCAGAGTGCCCGAAGCACCATGCTGGGCAATATGCGAAACGACGTCTCGACGTCGATCGCCATCCTCGACCGTTTGCCCGCGCAGGAACGGCCCGCCTGGCTCAAGCAACTGTCCCGCACCAACTACGACTATCTGTTGAGTGTCGGCGAATCCGGTGCGCCGCTCGACCCCGAGGCCGACGAGGTGCCGGTGGCCGTGACCTCGATCAGCGCCGCGCTCGGCGGTGCACACCCGCTGGGCTTCACCCGGTTTGCCGGGGAGCAAAAACACTTTCAGGCCCATGTCAGACTCAGCGACGGCAGCCCGGTGACGATTGATGTGCGTCCGGCGATGCCGCCCTTGTCGCCGTGGCTGCCGGGGGTTTTGCTCGGACAACTGGCGTTGCTGATCGCCTGCACCTGGCTGGCGGTGCGCATTGCCATCCGCCCCCTCGCCCGCCTCGCCAACGCCGTGGACACCCTCGATCCCAACGCCCATCCCGTGATGCTCGACGAGCAAGGCCCGATCGAAGTAGCCCACGCCGCGCGGGCCTTCAACGCGATGCAGACGCGCATCGCCGCGTATCTGAAGGAGCGCATGCAACTGCTGGCAGCGATTTCCCACGACCTGCAAACCCCGATCACCCGCATGAAGCTGCGTGCCGAGTTCATGGACGACTCAGTGGAAAAAGACAAACTGTGGCACGACCTCGGCGAAATGGAGCACTTGGTCCGCGAAGGCGTGGCCTACGCCCGCAGCATCCATGGTTCGACCGAAGAAAGCCGGCGCACCGACCTCGATGCCTTCCTCGACAGCCTGGTGTTCGATTACCAGGACATGGGCAAGGATGTACGCCTGATCGGCAAGAGCGCGGCGGTGATCGATACCCGCCCCCAGGCCCTGCGGCGGGTGCTGGTGAACCTGACCGACAACGCGTTGAAATTCGCCGGTGCCGCCGAAGTCTGGGTCGAAGCCCACAAGGATAGCCTCGCAATCACCGTCATGGATCGCGGCCCGGGCATCGCCGACGCCGAACTGGCGCACGTGCTGCAACCGTTCTATCGCGTGGAAAACTCGCGTAATCGTGATACCGGCGGTACTGGTCTGGGACTGGCGATCGCCCAGCAACTGGCCATGGCCCTCGGGGGTTCGCTGACCCTGAGCAATCGCGAGGGCGGAGGGCTGTGTGCCGTGCTGAAGCTGCCGCTGCAGCCCTGAGCCGTTCAACGGCCTCTGTTCAATCGCTGCCGACAGGTAACTGACGGTTAACGTGCACATTGTTGCGCCATGCCTGCACCTTTGTCGCAATCCACTGACTGCGCCGCCGGGTTGTCGCACTTATCGTTAGGTTGTCCGTTTCGCGTTGGCGACCACTGGTCACCACTGTCAGATCTGACAGTGGTGAATCAGCGTCGGGATGCGGTTCCATGGCGATTGGTCCAACCTGTCGGGGCGCCACATGACTCTGCTCGAATCCGTCACCCACGTGTGTACGCGCCTCGCCCCCGGCGGCTGGCATTCGCTGATGCTCGCCCACGGCCTGGATCTGCTCGGTGAACCGTTCGCTGCCGAACTGCAAAAGCCGCTGAACATCGACCGCTCGATACCCGGGTTTGCCGATTTCACAGTGGCCGGCAGCCGCGCGATCGAAGCCGGCGTGCCGGCGCACAGCCTGCTGTATCACGCGCTGGCCTCACCCGATGTGCTCTGCGATGAGAACGGGCAAAAATTGCAACTGTTTCCCACCGCCGCCGAGATCGAGACGGTGCTCGACTATGTCTACAGCGTCATCCCGCCCACGCTCGACAGCCTGCGCCACAAAGCCCGGGGCGCGCCGTTGGCGGTGGTCGCGTTCGCCAGTGAATATCGTTGCGCCGCCGACACCGTGCATGGCCGGCATGCCGACCTGTGCTTCTCGCGTACCGGTATCGCCCGCGTCGGCACCGCACCCGCGCGCTATGACGCGATGCGGCGCAGTTTCCTGCCCTTTGTCGACGATGACCCGCACGGCATCCGGGTGATGCCGGTACGCTACAGCGCCTACATTGCCGTGCAACTCAAGGGCGATGCCGAACGCTTCGGGCCGATGGATTTCCAGGTGGATCTCGACCCCGGGCTGGATTTCTGGGTGCCCCTGCACAAGTTGTTCAATGGTTCGCAGTGCCTGGAGGGACTGAACCTGACGCTGACGCTGGACAACCACCAGATCAACGAAAAACTGCGACATATTCATTTGCGCCACAGTGGCACCGGTTGGCAGGAACCGCAGATCAGCCAGCCGCCCTTCGTCGTGACGGACAATCTTGCGCATTGGGCGTCGGCTGTGGATCTCGGGCCGGGTCTGCTGGTGCCGGAAACCAGAGCCCGGCTGGTTGCGCCCGTCGAGTACCAGGGCAAACCGTTGTCCTTTGTGCTGCCGGCCAATACCGGCGGTATGGTGCACGGACGTCACCGGGTCGAGGCGGATGGCAGCATCGAAGACCTGAACGACCACGAAGGTGTCGACGAGTTGGTTCGTCAGGGCGGTTATCGCGCCTTGCATTATCAGGACGGCACCGCCGATGGCTGGGTGTTGCCACGCTGCCGGATGCTGGAAAACTGCTTGCCGACGGTAGCCGCCTATTCGCTGATTGGCCCTCCGGATTTCTACCCGTTATGCACTCAACGCCGGCTGTTGCACTGGCTCGGCAATGAACCGTCGCTACCAGATGCCGGCGTCTGGCACGCCCGACTGGAAGCACTCTCTAACGTACGCTACTGCGCCAACCTGGACTTGCAGGATCAATTGTTCTCCCCGGCTGACCGCGGGGTGAGCGCGATAGTCGGCCTCGTCGATCAGCTCGGCCCGCCGCAATCCAACGGCGCACAAACGTCACCCTCGCGGCCCACCTCGCTGCCCGACGGCGCCGCCGGTGTGTTCGGGCCGGGCTGGGAGGTCGGCTGGGTTCGCCAGCGCACGGCGGACGACGAATGGATCAACGTCCTCGCCGGTTATCAGATGGCCAGTCCGTTTCCCGAGGATGCCAAGATCTGCGCCGCGCTAGGTTCTTTCTGGCCCGGGGTCGCGCCGGATTCGGCACGGGTCTTCGAACCGCGCTCGACGCTGCACAGCATCATTCCCCTGACCGATGAGGAAATCGGCATGGGCGGCGTGGCCTGGGATAATCAGCGCGCCCCGCAACTCATCACTGAAGACGAGCACCTGATCGTCCAATACCACGCGTACGCCCATGCCGATTACACACAGGTGGCCCTCGATGGCCGGTTTTCCCTGAGCCTGACCGGCCACACCGCGCAAGCCGCGTATCAGCAACGCGTGCGCTCGATGTATCGCGTGTACCGCGTGCTCGGCGCCGCCAGCGACAAGCCACTGCGCAATGCCTGGCCGCTGCTGTCGTTCGTTGAGTTGCAGCGGCCGAATGCCGAACTTGAAACCGCGCAGGAAGAGTCTGGGCGGGTTCTCGACGGCTGGGTGCAGCGTTTTTTGCTGTACCGGCGCGGTGCCGTGAAAGTCGCTGAAAGTGATTTCAGGTTACGCCACGTTGAAGTCGAAGAGCAGGTGATTCTGCTGCTCAGCGCGGATGCAATCCTGATCAAACGCGACACCCTGCCATGGCAGGTAGCTGATGAAGCCATTTGACGTCGTGATCATCGGCGCCGGGCCTGCGGGCAGTGCAACCGCGATCAGTTGCGCCCGACACGGTCTGCGTGTGGCCTTGATTGAACGGCAGGCGTTCCCGCGCTTTCGCCCCGGGGAAAGCCTGCATCCGGGCATCGAACCGCTGCTGCAGCAACTGGGGGTTGCCGAGCAATTGTGTGGCCGCACGGCCCGGCGCTTCGACGGCCACTGGGTGCACTGGGACGGCGCACCGCGCTTCAATGGTTTTGGTGCCGATGATCGCGGCGCCTGGCAGGGTTTTCATCTGGAACGAGCACAACTGGATGCGGCGTTGCTATCGAGTGCCGCCGCGTTGGGTGTAGAGGTCAATCAACCCTGCCGGGCACGACGGGTACTGACCCAAAGCAACCGAGTGATCGGCGTGGAAACCGACAGCGGCTGCTTCCACGCGACCTGCCTGATCGATGCCAGCGGCGCTGGCCGCTGGCTCGGTCGCCAACTCGGTTTGCCGGTGCGCCACTGTTCACCGCCGCTGGTGGCGCGTTACGGCTATTTGCAAGGCCACAGCGCGACCTATGCAACGGCCGCGCATTTGCTGGCCGATCCTGACGGGTGGACCTGGATCGCCCAGGTTGAGCCCCAGTTGCTGCACTGGACGCGCCTGACATTCGAAAACAACGGCCGATCGGCGAGCCTTCCCTTGGCGCTGCATGCATTCCCGGCCGTGGGGCCGATACGAGGCGCCGATGTGACCTGGCGCATCACCACGACCGCCGCCGGTGCCGGTTATTTTCTGGTCGGCGATGCGGCCAACCGGCTCGACCCGGCGTCCTCCCACGGCGTGCTGAAGGCGTTGATGAGCGGTATGCAGGCCGCGCAAGCCGTGGTGGATTGCCTGCGCAAACCGGCCTTGCAAATACCGGCGCAGGCGCAATATCGCCATTGGCTGAACGCTGGATTCGCGCGCGATATGACGCACTTGCGCAATTTCTATCGTCAGCATCCCTGCCCACCGTCCTGGCTGCCTGTCGCATGACTCACAGGAAGCTGGCGAGCACGGAGTCCTCATGAAACCGCCGCAACAACGCCGAGCCGCCGACTGTATTCTTCCCACAGTGATAAAACCGCACTGTCTTTGCAGGTTCACAAAGCCTGCAGGTTGCCGCAGCCCGGCTAGACTGATTTATTACCCAGTCGAGGGGGCTGCAGGACGCATCGTCTCGCCCTGCCCGCATCCACGACCACCGCCCGGTGGTGTATGCCTCGACCTTCAACATCGCCGGACTGTGATCCTGTTTCAGGAGCACATGTGATGGACGAGGCCCGACTCAACGCATTCATGGGCAAACTGGTCAACGACATGGGCGGCGCCGCAATGCTGGCGAACGTCATCGTTGGCGAAGAACTCGGGCTGTACCGGGCAATGGCCGACAGTCAGCCGATCACCCCGCAAGCCCTCGCCGAAAAAACCACCTGCAATCCCCGACTGGTGCGCGAATGGCTCAGCGCGCACGCCGCGTCTGGCTACATGGAACATCACGATGGCCAGTTCCGTCTGCCGGAAGAACAGGCACTGGCACTCGCCGTCGAAGACTCACCGGTGTACGTCGCCGGCGGACTCGGCGTGGTGGCCTCGTTTTTCCACGACAAAGACAAACTGGTCAAAGCCATGCGCGGCAACGGCGCCCTGCCCTGGGGCGATCACCACCCGTGCATGTTCAGCGGTACCGAGCGCTTCTTCCGGCCCGGCTATAAGGGGCACCTGATTGCGGAATGGCTGCCGGCGCTGGACGGCGTGGTGGCCAAGCTCGAAGACGGCGCCAAGGTCGCCGACATCGGCTGCGGCCACGGTGCCTCGACGGTGATCATGGCCCAGGCATTTCCCAACTCGCGCTTCGTCGGTTTCGACTATCACGCACCGTCGATCACCGTCGCCACTCAGCGCGCGGAAGAAGGCGGCGTCAGCAGTCGGGCGAAGTTCTTCCAGAACACCGCCAAGAGCTACCCCGGTGACGACTATGACCTGATCTGCTATTTCGACTGCCTGCACGACATGGGCGACCCGGTCGGCGCTGCGCGGCATGCGTTCGAATCATTGAAGGACGACGGCACGGTGCTGTTGGTCGAGCCATTTGCCAACGATACGCTGGACGACAATATCAACCCGGTCGGACGCCTGTTTTACGCGGCCTCGACCTTTATCTGCACACCGAATTCGCTGTCCCAGGAAGTCGGCCTGGGGCTCGGTGCGCAGGCGGGTGAAATGCGCTTGCGCAAAGTGTTTGCCGAGGCTGGGTTCAAGCACTTCCGCCGGGCGACGCAGACGCCGTTCAACCTGATTCTGGAGGCGCGCAAATAAACCACCGCTGTCACCTGTGGCGAGGGAGCTTGCTCCCGCTGGACTGCGCAGCAGGCCTGTTTTTGGGCTTGCTTTGCAATCCAGCGGGAGCAAGCTCCCTCGCCACAGGGTTAATGCTAACCTGCGAGCACCGTCCTCCCCGGAGTGCTGAGCATGCTCGACAGCCCGATCCGCGAACACTTCAACACCCTGTGCCAGGCCATGGCCGATGGCGATTTTCTGGTGCTGACCGGCGCCGGCATCAGCACGCCATCGGGCATTCCGGATTACCGCGATAGCGAAGGTGTGCGCCGGGGCCGACAGCCGATGATGTATCAGGAATTTCTCGCTGCCCCCGAATCCCGTCGCCGCTATTGGGCGCGGGCCATGCTCGGCTGGCCCCGGGTGCGCCAGGCGCAACCCAACGCGGCGCATACAGCACTGGCGGATTTGCAGCGCCAGGGACGGATCAGCGCCTTGATCACACAGAACGTCGACACCCTGCATGATCAGGCCGGCAGTCAGGATGTGATCGAACTGCACGGCAGCCTGCACCGGGTGCTGTGCCTGGATTGCGGCCAACGCAGCGCGCGCGATGAGATTCAGCAACGCATGGTCGAGCAGAATCCGTATCTGGCCGGGGTCGATGCGGTGCAGGCGCCGGACGGCGATACCCTGCTCGATCCGGCCTTCGAGGCGCGCTTTCAGACGCCGCAATGCCCGTATTGCGACGGGGAGCGGATGAAGCCGGACGTGGTGTTCTTTGGCGAGAACGTGGCGCAGCCGACGGCGGCGCGGGCCATGGCCGCAGCGGAAAAAGCCGAGGGTTTGCTGGTGGTGGGTTCGTCGCTGATGGCGTATTCGGCGTTCCGTCTGTGCCGGGTGATCGCCGATCACGGCAAGCCGTTGCTGGCGATCAATCTGGGCAAGACTCGCGCCGATGATCTATTGGATCTGAAGATCGAGGCGTCATGCGAACAACTGCTGCCGTTGCTGGCGCAACACCTATCTACCTGAATGCCGAAAATCCCTGTAGGAGCTGCCGAAGGCTGCGATCTTTTGGCTTTGTTTTTTAGAAGCAAGATCAAAAGATCGCAGCCTTCGGCAGCTCCTACCGGGGTTCAACGTTTGAAGATCAGTGTTCGGCTTTGAGGATGTCGAACAGTGCCTGCGCCGCCGCCGACAGTTCATTGCCTGGCTCGGTCAGCACGCCAATCGCTCGCTCCACCGAATCATTCAAGGTCAGGCAATGCGCGCCCAGTTCGAGCATCTGCTCGGCACACAACGCCGGCACTGCACTCACTCCCAGCCCACTGGCGACCATGCGCCCGACGGTTGCCAGTTGATGGCTTTCGAACTCCACCGGGAGCTTCATGCCCCGCGCCTGCAAGTGTTCTTCGAGCATCACCCGCACTGTCGACGGCCGTTGCAGGGTGATGAACGGTTCCTGCAGCAAGGTCTGCCAGTCGATTTCGCCAAGCCTGGCCAGCGCTGAATCTTGCGGCACCACCGCGACAAAGCGGTCCATGTACAACGGGGTGAACGTCAGCGAGGTGTTCTGCATCGGCTCGAACGCGACACCCAGTTCCACGTGGCGGTCGCGCACCATTTCCAGCACTTGCTCGTTGATCACGTCGTTGACCGTGACATTGACGTTCGGATAGCGCGCGCGAAACGTCTTGAGGATCGGCGGCAACAGGTTGCCGGCAAACGACGGCATCGCCGCCAGCGTCACCCGCCCGCGTTGCAGGCTGAAACGCTGGCGCATTTCGTCTTCGGCGTTGTCCCAATCGGCGATCAGGCGCCGAGCCAGCGGCAGCAGCGATTCGCCCTCGGCGGTCAGCGCCACATTGCGCGTGTTGCGGCTGAACAGCCGCCCGCCCAGCCCCTCCTCCAGCGCCTTGATGGTCAGGCTCAGCGCCGATTGCGACAGGTGCAGACGCTCGCAGGCCACGGCGAAACTCAGGCTCTGGGCCACGGCGAGGAAGGCGCGGATCTGTTTGATGGTCATACTGGATAACGCCCTGTTAGCGATATTGCCGGATAAACACCGTACCCACTGTAGGAGCTGCCGCAGGCTGCGATCTTTTGATCTTGATCCTAAAAAACAACATCAAAAGATCGCAGCCTGCGGCAGTTCCTACAGGTAACAGTCAAAATTATTGAGTTTTATCTATTAATCAACCTTAAAAATCAACTTAACAAATATATCCTCCAGCGAGACACTCCAGTCATTCGGCTAGCCAGCCGCCCGACAAACAATAAAAGAGGTGCATATGGCAGGTTTCGACAAGCGCGTGAGTTCCTACGAGGAAGCTCTGGCCGGTCTTGAAGATGGCATGACCGTGATCGCCGGCGGCTTCGGCCTGTGCGGCATTCCGGAAAACCTGATCGCCGAGATCAAGCGCAAGGGCACCCGCGACCTCACCGTGGTTTCCAATAACTGCGGCGTCGACGGTTTCGGCCTCGGTGTGCTGCTGACCGACCGCCAGATCAGCAAAGTGATCGCCTCCTACGTCGGCGAAAACAAACTGTTCGAAGAGCAACTGCTCAAGGGCGACATTGAAGTCATCCTGACCCCGCAAGGCACCCTCGCCGAGAAAATGCGCGCAGGCGGCGCCGGTATCCCGGCCTTCTTCACCGCCACCGGCGTCGGCACCCCGGTTGCCGAAGGCAAAGAAGTGCGTGAATTCAACGGGCGCAAGTACCTGATGGAAGAGTCCATCACCGGCGACTTCGCCATCGTCAAAGGCTGGAAAGCCGACCATTTCGGCAACGTCATCTACCGTCACACCGCGCAGAACTTCAACCCGCTGGCGGCCACCGCCGGCAAGATCACCGTGGTCGAAGTCGAAGAAATCGTCGAGCCCGGCGAGCTGGATCCGTCGCAGATCCACACCCCCGGCATCTACGTCGACCGGGTCATTTGCGGCACGTTCGAAAAGCGCATCGAACAGCGCACCATCCGCAAATAATTCAGGCTGACGGAGAATAAAAACATGGCACTTACCCGCGAACAAATGGCTCAGCGCGTCGCCCGCGAAATGCAGGACGGCTACTACGTGAACCTCGGTATCGGCATTCCGACCCTGGTCGCCAACTACATTCCCGAAGGCATGGAAGTCATGCTGCAATCGGAAAACGGCCTGCTCGGCATGGGCCCGTTTCCGACTGAAGACACCATCGATGCCGACATGATCAACGCCGGCAAACAGACCGTCACCGCGCGCATCGGCGCATCGATCTTCAACTCCGCCGAATCCTTCGCGATGATCCGTGGCGGCCATGTCGACCTGACCGTGCTCGGCGCGTTCGAGGTCGACGTCGAAGGCAACATCGCCTCGTGGATGATTCCCGGCAAACTGGTCAAGGGCATGGGCGGCGCGATGGATCTGGTGGCCGGTGCCGATAACATCATCGTGATCATGACCCACGCCTCCAAGGACGGTGAATCCAAACTGCTGAGCAAATGCAGCCTGCCGCTGACCGGCGCCGGCTGCATCAAGCGCGTGTTGACCGACCTCGCCTATCTGGAAATCGAAAATGGCGCTTTTGTCCTCAAGGAACGCGCACCTGGCGTCAGCGTCGAGGAAATCGTCGCCAAAACCGCTGGTAAACTGATCGTCCCGGATCACGTACCGGAAATGCAGTTCGCTGCCCAGTGAGGAATTCGAAAATGCAAGACGTCGTAATTGTTGCCGCCACCCGCACCGCGATCGGCAGTTTCCAAGGGTCGCTGGCCAGCGTGTCCGCGGTGGATCTGGGCGCTGCGGTGATCCGCCAACTGCTCGAACAGACCGGTCTGGACGGTGCGCAGGTCGATGAAGTGATCATGGGCCAGGTGCTGACCGCCGGCGCTGGGCAGAACCCGGCGCGTCAGGCGGCGATCAAGGCTGGCCTGCCCCACGCCGTGCCGGCCATGACCCTGAACAAGGTCTGCGGCTCGGGCCTGAAGGCCCTGCACCTGGGCGCGCAGGCGATTCGTTGTGGCGATGCCGAGGTGATCATCGCTGGCGGTCAGGAGAACATGAGCCTGTCCAACTACGTGATGCCGGGTGCTCGCACCGGTCTGCGCATGGGTCACGCGCAAATCGTCGACACCATGATCAGCGACGGCCTGTGGGATGCGTTCAACGATTACCACATGGGCATCACCGCCGAGAATCTGGTCGATAAATATGAGATCAGCCGCGAACAGCAGGACGCCTTCGCCGCCGCTTCGCAGCGCAAGGCCGCCGCAGCCATCGAAGCCGGGCGTTTCGTCGATGAAATCACCCCGATTCTGATCCCGCAGCGCAAAGGTGATCCGGTGGCGTTCAAGGTTGATGAGCAACCGCGTGGCGATACCACCGCCGAGTCGCTGGCGAAACTGCGTCCGGCGTTCAAGAAGGATGGCAGCGTCACCGCCGGCAACGCCTCTTCGCTGAACGACGGCGCCGCCGCCGTCATCCTGATGAGCGCCGAGAAAGCCAAGGCCCTGGGCCTGCCGGTGCTGGCGAAAATCGCTGCTTACGCCAATGCGGGTGTGGACCCGGCGATCATGGGCATTGGTCCGGTCTCGGCCACCCGTCGCTGCCTGGACAAGGCAGGCTGGAACATCGGCCAACTGGACCTGATCGAAGCCAACGAAGCCTTCGCCGCACAATCGCTGGCGGTGGCCAAAGATCTGCAATGGGATCTGGACAAGGTCAACGTCAACGGCGGCGCAATCGCCCTCGGTCACCCGATCGGTGCGTCGGGCTGCCGGGTGCTGGTGACTTTGCTGCACGAGATGCTCAAGCGTGATGCGAAAAAAGGTCTGGCGACCTTGTGCATCGGCGGCGGTCAGGGTGTGGCGCTGGCGCTGGAACGCGGTTAACCCAGAGGAGCAATACAGGCGGCGGACGGATCCACGACATCCACTGCTCGCTGGCTACAAAAAAACCGGTGCGACTTGCGTTGCACCGGTTTTTTTTGCCTGAATTTTGTGTCGATCTTCAGGGCCCCATCGCTGGCAAGCCAGCTCCCACAGGGTCTTGGGGTGTACAAAGAATTTGAATCCACCCTCAATCACTGTGGGAGCTGGCTTGCCAGCGATGAGGCCGGTTCAGGCAGCACAAAACATGGCTCACACCACCATCTGCAGAATCAACCAGGCATTCGCCCCACTGATCACCACAAACAATCCCCACGCCAGCACCCGGGTCGGCAGCCGATTCACAAACGGCCCCATCAGTTGTTTGTCGCTGGTCATACGGATCAACGGATACAGCGCGAATGGCAGTTGCAGGCTCAACACCACCTGGCTCAACACCAGCAACTTGCCCACCGCGTTATCGCCCATCAGCCACACGCCGATGAACGCCGGGATCAGCGCCAGCCCACGGGTTATCAAACGCCGCTGCCAGCAGGGAATCCGCAGGTTCAGATAACCCTCCATGATCACCTGTCCGGCGATGGTCCCGGTGAACGTCGAGCTCTGCCCCGACGCCAGCAACGCGACGCCGAACAGCACACTGGCCAGCGCGCCGCCGACCAGCGGGTCGAGCAGGTGGTAGGCGTCCTGAATGTCGACCACGTCGGTATGCCCGGACTGGTGAAAGGCAGCCGCCGCCAGAATCAGGATCGCCGCGTTGACCAGCAGCGCCAATGCCAGCGAACCGATGGTATCGATCCGCGCCAGGTTCACCGCGTCCTGCTTGCTGGCCAGATCCTTGCCGATCATCCGCGTCTGCACAATCGAGGTGTGCAGGTAAAGGTTGTGCGGCATCACCGTGGCGCCAAGGATGCCGATCGCCAGGTACAGCGGCGCAGCATCGCTGATCGCCGAGAGCGACGGTTTGAATCCGGCGAACACCTGCGGCCAGTAAGGTTTGATCAGCACCAGCTCAACGAAGAAACACACGCCGATGGTCGCCACCAGCACCAGCATGATCGCCTCCAGCCGACGGAAGCCACGGTTCTGCAAGGCCAGCACCAGCAGCGTGTCGAAGGCGGTCAGGGCAATGCCGAAGGTCAGCGAACAGCCAAGCAACAAGTGAAACGCCAGGGCGCAGCCGAGCACTTCGGCCAGATCAGTGGCGATGATCGAGATTTCCGCCAGCACCCATTGCAGGCGTGCGGTCGGGGTGCTGTAGCGCTCGCGGGACAATTGCGCCAGATCGCGACCGGTGGCGATGCCCAGGCGCGAGCAAAGGCATTGCACAACCATCCCCGCCAGGCTTGCCAGCAACACCACGAACAGCAGGCTGTAACCAAAACGCGAACCGGCCTCGATGGCGGTCGCCCAGTTGCCGGGATCCATGTAGCCGATCGACACCAACAGGCCGGGACCGGCAAAACGCAGCACGCGTTTGAAGAACGAAGCGTTCGGATCGACCGCGACGCTCCCGGCTACTTCTGGCGGGCAGAACGGCGCAGTGGCGATTTTGGGTAAGCTGAATTTCACGCACACATCCAGAAACAAGTTCGAAAGACGCAGCTTAGACGTTTCAGTTGAACCCTTGAAGAGCAAAAGATCGCAGCCTTCGGCAGCTCCTGCATTGGAATGCATATCCTGTAGGAGCTGCCAAAGGCTGCGATCTTTTGATCTTAACGACTCACACCCAGTAACTGCTCGCGCAATTCGGGATTACGGGTGCGCGGATCCAGCCAGATATCGAAAAACGCCCGGGCAAACTGCGGATCATCGATTTCATGCTGCAACTGCTGACCGACAAAAAACCGCGCGCCCTGCCCCGGCAGGTACACGCCGGTAATCCGCGTACCCGCCTGCACATCGACGAACGATTGCTGCATTTGTCCTTGCCACTTGGCCAACTGCGCGGGGCTGACGCCGGAGCCTGCCAGCCGTTTGATTTCATCGACACTGGCCTGCACCAGATCATCGCGCGAGATCTTGCGCCGGTAGATCAGCTCCAGGGCAAAGGGCTGTTCGGTCGACAACGGGCGTGCCGCGCTCCACAACCGGGCGTTGTAGACGTCGAAGCCGAACACACTGAAATCGCCGGTGCCGATGATTTGCGCACCGGGCACCGCGTCCTGCCAATTGGCCCAGGTCGGCGTGAGTAACAACGCCCACAAGCCGATGCCACAGCACCCACGCAGCAACTTCGATGGTTTGCTCATCGCCGCCATAACTCCCGCTTGAACCCTGATAGCCAGAGCATAGCGGATGTCCGCCCAGCGCTTTGTATACAATGTTTGTCGATCAACGCACCAATCGGTTACCTTGGCCGTTCCATCCCCGGAGGCCTCCCGCGTGCTGATCCTCAAATTACTGCTGATCCCCGGTTTTCTGCTGCTGATTTCCCTCGCCGGCAAGCGCTGGGGACCGAGCGTCGCCGGTTGGCTGTCGGGGCTGCCGGTAGTGGTCGGGCCGATTCTGTTTTTCCTCGCCATCGAACAGGGGCCATCGTTTGCTGCGCAGTCGGCGGTCGCGGCGCTGTCGGCGATGTTCGCCATGATCGCCTTCTGCGTCACCTACGCGCAGGTGGCGCAGCGGGCGAACTGGCCGTTGGCGCTGACGATTTCCCTGACGGTTTGGGCGGTGCTGGCGCTAATGTTGTCGCTGATTCCGTCGTCACTGACGTTCTCGGTCGCGGCGGCGGCCACTGCCCTGCTCGCCGCGCCGTATCTGTTCCCCAACGTGCAACCGGTGCTGAACGGTCCGGCACCGAAGTCGGACAAACTGCTCTGGCGAATGATTGCCGGCGCGGCGCTGACGCTGTTGGTGACGATGCTCGCGAGTACCGTGGGCGAGCGCTGGAGCGGTCTGCTCGCGGTGTTCCCGGTGCTCGGGAGTGTGATGGCGGTGTTTTCTCAGCAGACCCGTGGCCCGGCGTTTACTGCGGCATTGCTACGGGCGACGGCGACGGGCATGTACTCGTTTTCGGCGTTTTGTCTGGTGTCGGCGCTGACCCTGCCAAGCCTCGGCCTCAGCGGTTTCATCGTCGGTGTCGCGGTGTCGGTGGCCATGCTCGGGGTCACCCGCAAACTGCTGGCCCGACCTGTTCCGGCAAAAAACCGTATTCCCGAGGCGGATGTCAACACCTGACAAACCGCGCTGGAATGCCGGGCATGCTCCGTGGGATCATCGCCGCCCTGGCGCGACCATCCCTCGGAGATTCACATGTCATTGCTCAGCAAGAAAGCCGTCGTCCTATTGCTGGCGGCGGTCGCCGCTCTCGGCGCCCTCAACGCCCAGGCAGCCAAGCCCAAGGAAAAGGCCTCGACCAACAACGTGTCGATGCTCGACGGCAAGTTCACCTTCGTCCTGCCCAAAGGCTTCACCGCCGACCCGCTGCCGGCCGGCCCGACCGGTGCCAAAGGCACGATGTACACCAATCAGGCGACCAAGACCGTGGTCATCGCTGCGGAAAACCAGATCGCCGGTGGCACCAGTGTCAAAGACAACGACAACGAATTTCTCGACGGCAGCCTGGCAAGTTTCATCGATGACCAGCGCAAGGCGCTGCCGGACTTCAACAAGCTCACAGAAAAGAGTCTGACCCAGAAAAGCAGCGGCCTCGGCGTGCGTCAGGTCGACAGCACTGCCACCCAAGGCGGCGGCCAGACACTCAATACCACCCTGCTCGCCGCCTCCGGCAAGCGCATGGCGCTGGTCCAGGTGATTTCCCGAGCCAGCGACAAAAGCGGTCACGATGCGCTGGTGAAAACCATCCTCAAGGACAAGTGATCCCTACGGGTTGAGCTGCTGCAGCCAGGCGTTCAAGTCGCGCAGTTCGGCGGAACTGATGCTGTGGCCGACACCGGGATAAGCGTGAAACTCGGGGGTGTAGGCGAGTTTCTGCAGCAGCGCATTGGCTTCGGTGCCGTCGCGATACGGCACTCGATCATCGGCGGTGCCGTGGCCGATGAAGACCTTCAGCGGCAACGGTGGCTGCTGCGCCTTGAGCTCGGTTTTCAATACCGGCAACAGGCGTCCGCTCAGTGCTGCGATACCGCCGATCGCCACGGGCGGACGCAGGCCCACTTCGTAGGTCATCATTGCGCCCTGGCTGAAACCGATCAGATATACCTTGTCCGGGCTGGCGTGATATTTCTGCGCCGCCTGCGCGACGAACTCCCGCAACTTCTGGCCGCTGGCCTGCAGATCATCGGTCTCACCGTTGTAGGCCCCTTCGCCCTTCTTGCGAAACCACTGGAAACGCCCTTCGCCCAACGCCAGCGGCGCCTGCACCGAGAGGTAGTTGTACTGCGCCGGCAGCTGAAATTTCATACCGATCAGATCGGCTTCGTTACTGCCGTAGCCGTGCAGGAAAATTACCAGTGGTCGAGTGTTCGCGTCCGGGTGGACCTGTTCGATGTATTTCAGTGGCAAGTCGCTTTGCAGCGTGGTTTGCGCGTGGACGGCGCTGGACGCCAGGAGGGTTAACAGGGCAAACGCCTTCAACATAGAGCCTTCCTTCGCGGAGTGTCGGGTTCGGGGCAGCCTAACATTGTCTGAACGTTGTGGTGTCGCGGATGCCGCCATCGCTGGCAAGCCAGCTCCCACAGTGATCGGTGGTGTTCACAAAACCTGTGGGAGCTGGCTTGCCAGCGATGAGGCCAGCAAAAACACGGAAGATCTGTCAGTCGTTGATCAACTTGCCCACCCGGATCGGTTCACGCCCTGCCACTTTGGCCTGCCAGATCCCCGGCTGGGTATAACGCCCACGATCAATCGCAAACAGCACGCCACTGGTACCGGCGCGGACAGTGGTGAGGCGGTCATTCAACGGATCCACCACCTCGAACAGCGCATCGCCCTTCTCCACCCATTCCCCGGCATTACGCAGGAAACTGACCACGCCGTGGTGCGGCGCGAACAGGTATTCGGTGCCTTCGAACGGCATGCCTTCGCAGCACTCGTTCGGGGCCGCCGGCCATTCGCCGCTGATGAAACCCTGCTCGGCGAGAAAGCCGAGTATCGCTTCGCAATTGGCCTGCGCCTGATCGACCCGGGTGTCGCCCATGCTGCCCAGTTCCAGGGTGGTGGCAAGGTTTGCCGGGGGAATCGCCGCGTTCGGAAACGCCCGCGCCAGACGCAACCAAGGCGATGAGCACGACTCGTCGAACGAACTGCCGCCGGAGTCTTCACACAACAGCGCAACGCCGGCCTGCAGTCGCGCCGCCAGCGATTGCCAGCGCGGCCAGTGTTGCGGCAGCGCGTAGAGGTGAATCGCCGCCTCAAAATCGCAATGCAGATCCAGAGTGATGTCGGCGTCGCAGGCATGGCGCAGCAGCAAGCGGTGCAGCGCTTCCAGTTGCGAGGCCGGGGCTGGCAACTCATCGAGCACCTCGCCCATGGTCTGGCGGATCAGCGCGATGTTGGCCTCGGCGTCGCTGCCCAGTTGCTCGCCGATTCGCGCCGCCACCGGCGCACTGAGTTCAACAAACGCGCGGTTGAAATTCTTCCCGCTGCCCAGCTCGAAGCGGCCCATGTGGCTGCCTTGCAAATGCTGATCGAGCCCGATCGGGTTGGCCACCGGCACCAACTCGATCACCCCTTGCAGACGGCCCTGCTGCTCCAGCGCGTTGAGGCGTTGCTTGAGTTCCCATGCGGTGCGCATGCCCGGCAGTTCGTCGGCGTGCAGACTGGCCTGGATGTAGACCTTGCGGCTGCCCGCGCCGTAACGGAAGACGCTGAGGGAACGTTCGCTGCCCAAGTGGCTCCAGGGCAGGACATGGTCGATGCGTTGCATGGGAAAACTCCGATAAACCTGTAGGAGCTGCCGCAGGCTGCGATCTGTTGATCTTGCTTTTCAGAATCAAGATCAAAAGATCGCAGCCTGCGGCAGCTCCTACATTGGATAGGTGTTGGCAGAATAAATCATGGGCACAAAAAAAGTGGCCACCGCGCAAACGGGACCACTTTTTTCTACAGCGTATTAATGGCCGTACACGTCAAAGTCGAAGTACTTGTCCTGGACTTTCTTGTACTCGCCATTGGCGCGGATTTCGGTGATGGCCTTGTTGAATTTCTCGGCCAGCTCGGTATCGCCCTTGCGCACCGCAATGCCGGCGCCGCCACCGAAGTACTTGGCGTCTTCGTAGGTCGGGCCGACGAATTCGAAACCTTTGCCGGCGTCGGTCTTCAGGAAACCGTCGCTGAGGTTGACCGAGTCGGCCAGCATCGCATCGATACGACCGGAGACCATGTCAAGGTTAGCTTCCTGTTGCGAGCCGTAACGCACCAGTTCGATCCCGGCCGGAACCAGCACTTCAGTGGCATAACGGTCGTGGGTGCTGGCGCGCAGTACGCCGACTTTCTTGCCCTTGAGCTCGGTCAGCGGGTCTTTGACACCAGAGCCTTCCTTCATCACGAAGCGCGCCGGGGTGTGGTAGTACTTGATGGTGAAATCGACGTTCTTCTTGCGGTCGTCGGTGATGGTCATCGAGGACAGGATCGCGTCGATCTTCTTCACTTTGAGTGCCGGGATCAGGCCATCGAACTCCTGCTCGACCCACACGCATTTAACGTCCATCTGTTTGCACAGCGCATCGCCGATATCGACGTCGAACCCGGTGAGTTTGCCGTCAGCGGTTTTCATCGAGAATGGCGGGTAAGCGGCTTCGATTCCCAGACGAATCGGTTTGGCGTCCTCAGCCACAGCGGTCAGGGACAACATCGACAGTGCCAGGGCACCGAACATCACTAGCTTCTTCATTTATTACTCCTGTGTGCGGAGGCTTTTATTGGCAGCTTTCGATTGGCGTTCGGCCATGGCTATGAAGTAGCAAAAACCGAAGTGGACGGCAGTCTATGGCGGCGCGCACAGGGTAAATTGTGTTTAGGCGACAAATACTTACAGAACATCGGCGCACGCGTTGACCGGGATCAACGGTGCGCCGACATGGTGCAAAGACTGTAGGACAAATCTTTGAAAACGACAAAATTTGCCTTTGCAGGAGCTGCCGCAGGCTGCGATCTTTTGCTCTTGAAAGTCAAAAGATCGCAGCCTGCGGCAGCTCCTACAAAAGCATTCAGCATTCACATCCAATAGGCGCCTTGGCGGCTTGAGTAGTACTCAAGCTGAAGCCCTCATCCAGCCAGCCGGTCACGCCGCCGATCATCTCCTTGACCGGGTAACCCAACGCCGCCAGTTTCACCGCAGCCTTGTTGGCGCCGTTGCAGTGCGGGCCGGCGCAATAGACCACGAACAACGTGCTCGTCGAATACTCCGCCAGGCCTTCGGCGGTCAGCAAGCGGGTCGGAATGTTGATCGCGCCCGGCACGTGACCGCGCTCGAACGCCAAAGGCCCGCGCACATCGACCAGGACAAAATCGACTTCACCGGCCTCCTGGCTGCTGTACACGTCAGAACAATCGGTTTCAAACGTCAGACGGTTGCTGAAATGCATCAGGGCAATGGCCGACGGTGCGGCAGGAATGTCGCGAACCAGGCTGGTCATGTTGTGTGGCTCCTTCATATGTTGGGGTGTGAACAGACTTTATCGGGCCGTCACTTGGCGCTACAGTGGCGCGCAAGACACTCACCGGGAACTTTCCGCCAAATGCCTGATTCACCTGGATTGGTCGCGATTCTGGCCTACGACGGCCTCTGTACCTTCGAGTTCGGGATTGCCGTGGAAATCTTCGGCCTCGCCCGGCCGGAGTTCGATTTCCCGTGGTACGAGCACCGCATCGTCGCCGTCGACGCAGGGCCGATGCGCGCCATGGGCGGCATTCAAGTCCTGGCCGACGGCGGAATGGAGCTGCTGGCGCAGGCACGCACCATCATCATTCCCGGTTGGCGTGATCGCGAAGCCCCGGTGCCACCGGCCCTGCTTGGCGCATTGCGTCAGGCCCACGCCCACGGTGCGCGGCTGTTATCGATCTGTTCAGGGGTGTTCGTGCTGGCCGCCAGCGGCTTGCTCGACGGCCACGGTGCGACCACCCACTGGCGCTACAGCGATGAACTGGCGCGGCGCTTCCCGGCGATAGCGGTGGATCCGGATGTGCTGTACGTCGACTCGGGTCAGTTGATCACCTCGGCCGGCAGTGCCGCCGGGATCGATGCCTGTCTGCATCTGGTGGCCCGCGACTTTGGTACTCAGGTCGCCAATTCGGTGGCGCGGCGGTTGGTGATGTCGCCGCAACGCACCGGCGGCCAGGCGCAATTCATTCCCACGCCTGTCAGCCCGACGCCGCGCAACGATTTGTCACGGGTGATGCAGTGGGCTCGCGAGCGTCTGCACCAACCGCTGGAAGTGCGCGATCTGGCGAGCGAAGCGGCGATGAGCGAGCGCACGTTTCTGCGGCGATTCAGCGATGCCAGCGGGCAATCGCCCAAGGCGTGGCTGCAACACGAACGCCTGGCGCGGGCGCGGGAACTGCTGGAAAGCACAGCACACAACAGCGAACAGATTGCCGAGCGCTGTGGTTACCGATCGGTGGAAAGCTTTCGCGTGGCATTTCGCAGCGTGGTCGGGGTGCCGCCTTCGGTGTATCGGGAGCGGTTTGGGCGTGGGGTCAAAGCGATATCTTGAGGTGAATTTCCGGACGCCTTCGCTGGCAAGCCAGCTCCCACAGGTTTGGCGTCGTACACACCACCTTGTCTCAACCCGAAAACCTGTGGGAGCAACTGTCTTA
>NZ_JTKF01000046.1:0-101598 GCF_000828175.1 Pseudomonas sp. W15Feb9B
GATACGGCGAAAATTCCCACTGAATTCGTCGAAAAGTGCGCAAGAAGTTGCGCAGTACTGCGCAACTTCTTGCGCACTTGGCTGGAGGCCTTGATAGGCAGGGCCTGTAGCAGTTTTGGGTGGGGTTTATTACGGACAACTGCGCAACTTCTTGCGCACTGGTGCTTTCCAAATTTCCAAACGTCGTTCTTTACATCCGAGCTCAAGCGCAAACCAGTTGCACTGAAGTACCCGGGTAAACTGGGGGGACGAGTATTCAGGCCCGAGGCGAGTGCGTGGGTTTCCGCGGTGGGTAGCAGAGGGAATTGCTCGCGAATATCAATGATGGAGCGGTCATGCTCAAGAAGGACTAGGTCGTGGTATTCGGCATTCGACAGTAAGTGATGAGCCCGATGGACTGTAACCCCTGGCACGATGTGTGAAGTCCCACGTGATGCGAACGCCCGTACCTTTATCCAAGGAACGTACCGCTCTCTGACGCCCTGGCCGTCGCCCGCAACTATCCTTTTTTCTATCTTCTCCTGAGTGACGATCCGCGAGGACGTTGCGTAGCGACGTGACGATTTAACCTGGCTCATCTGGCTAACCGGACTACCTAAAGTGACGTAAAAATGCCCTAAAAGGAGCATTACGGGCAGAGGGAGGAAACCATGCCGCCGAGTTGTGGCGCATAGCTCATGGCGTCACAACCCTCACTACTGATTGTGAACCGGTTTGGAGGTTGCGGTCGCTTCCCCGACGTAGGGAGGCAACCGTGACAACCTTTATTTTTCTGTGACAACGTTTATTTGCTTGTGACAACCTTTATTTATTGCAGACAGGTCAATGTCAGCTGTGGATAACTTATTCCACCGTCACCGACTTCGCCAGGTTACGCGGCTGGTCGACGTCGGTGCCCTTGAGCACGGCGACGTAATACGACAGCAACTGCAGCGGGACGGTGTAGAGGATCGGCGAGAGGATGTCGTGGATGTGCGGCATCTGCACCACGTGGGTGCCTTCGCCGTTGGTCATCCCGGCCTTCTCGTCAGCGAATACGATCAGTTCACCGCCACGGGCACGGACTTCCTGCAGGTTGGACTTGAGCTTCTCCAGCAGTTCGTTATTCGGCGCCACGGTGACCACCGGCATGTCGTTATCCACAAGTGCCAGCGGGCCGTGCTTCAGTTCACCGGCCGGGTAGGCTTCGGCGTGGATGTAGGAGATTTCCTTGAGCTTCAAGGCACCTTCCATCGCCACCGGGAACTGCGCACCACGGCCGAGGAACAGGGTGTGGTTCTTCTCGGCGAACAGCTCGGCGATTTTTTCCACGGTGCTGTCCATGGCCAGTGCCTCACCCAGACGGGTCGGCAGGCGACGCAACTCTTCCACCAGCGTGACTTCGACGTCTTTACCGAGGGTGCCGCGTACCTGACCCAGAGACAGGGTCAGCAACAGCAGGCCGACCAGTTGCGTGGTGAACGCCTTGGTCGAAGCCACACCGATTTCGCGACCGGCCTGAGTCAGCAGGGTCAGGTCGGACTCACGCACCAGCGAACTGATGCCCACATTGCAGATTGCCAGGCTGGCGAGGAAGCCCAGCTCTTTGGCGTTGCGCAGCGCGGCCAGAGTGTCGGCGGTTTCGCCGGACTGCGAGATGGTGACGAACAGGGTGTCAGGCTGCACCACCACCTTGCGGTAGCGGAATTCGCTGGCGACTTCGACCTGGCACGGAATGCCGGCCAGTTCTTCGAGCCAGTAACGCGCAACCATGCCGGCGTGGTAACTGGTACCGCAGGCGACGATCTGCACATTGCGCACTTTGGCGAACAATTCGGCAGCCTGTGGGCCGAAGGCCTGCACCAGCACTTGATTGTTGCTCAGGCGGCCTTCGAGGGTACGCTGCACCACGATGGGCTGTTCGTGGATTTCCTTGAGCATGTAATGGCGGAATTCGCCCTTGTCGGCGGCTTCGGCGCCATCGCTGTACTGCACGGTCTGGCGTTCGACGGCGTTGCCATTGACGTCCCAGATCTGCACGTTATCGCGGCGAATTTCGGCGATATCGCCTTCTTCCAGGTACATGAAGCGGTCAGTGACCTGGCGCAGGGCCAACTGGTCGGACGCGAGGAAGTTCTCACCCAGGCCCAGACCGATTACCAACGGGCTGCCACTGCGCGCGGCAACCAGACGATCCGGCTGTTGTGCGTTGATCACGGCCAGACCGTAGGCGCCGTGCAGCTCTTTGACGGTGGCTTTCAGCGCAACGGTCAGGTCAGGCTGATCCTTGAGTTTGTGGCTCAGCAGGTGCGCGATGACTTCGGTATCGGTGTCCGAAGAGAACACGTAACCCAGCGCTTTCAGTTGCTCACGCAGGGCTTCGTGGTTCTCGATGATGCCGTTGTGCACCACGGCGATATCACCGGAGAAATGCGGGTGCGCGTTACGCTCGCATGGTGCACCGTGGGTCGCCCAACGGGTGTGGGCGATACCGAGACGGCCAACCAGCGGCTGTGCGGCCAATGCTGCTTCCAGCTCGCTGACCTTGCCCGGGCGGCGCATGCGCTCGAGCTTTTCGTCGTTGGTGAAAACTGCCACACCGGCGCTGTCATAGCCGCGGTATTCAAGGCGCTTGAGGCCTTCAAGCAGGATGGCGGTGATGTTACGTTCAGCAACTGCGCCGACAATTCCACACATGCTTATTTCTCCTGACTGACAGCCGCGCAAATCAATGTGATACCGCGGGCCTGAATCTGATCGCGGGCCTCTTGTGGCAGGCGATCATCGGTAATGAGGGTATGGACGCTGCTCCACGGCAGCTCCAGGTTGGGGATCTTGCGGCCGATCTTGTCGGCCTCGACCATCACGATCACTTCCCGCGCCACTTCCGCCATCACCCGGCTCAAACCGAGCAACTCGTTGAATGTGGTGGTACCGCGCACCAGATCGATGCCATCGGCGCCGATAAACAACTGGTCGAAGTCGTAAGAGCGTAGTACCTGCTCCGCCACCTGGCCCTGGAAGGACTCCGAATGCGGATCCCAGGTGCCGCCAGTCATCAGCAGCACCGGCTCGTGCTCGAGTTCGCTCAAGGCGTTGGCGACATGCAGCGAGTTGGTCATGACGACCAGACCCGGCTGCTGGCCCAGCTCGGGAATCATGGCGGCGGTGGTACTGCCGCTGTCGATGATGATGCGGGCGTGCTCGCGGATACGTTTGACGGCAGCGCGGGCAATCGCCTGTTTGTACTTCGAAACGCTTTGGCCGGGTTCCGCCACCAGCTCCTGCGGCATCGTGATTGCCCCGCCGTAACGGCGCAGCAATAGACCATGGCTTTCCAGCGCAGCCAGATCCTTGCGGATCGTAACTTCCGAGGTTTCGAAGCGCTTGGCCAGTTCATCCACACTGACTTCGCCCTGCTCGTTGAGCAAGGCGAGAATGTTGTGGCGGCGCTGGGGTGTATTGCGTTTCGACATGGCGGCTTAAGTTTCGTTTCGAAAGATAACGTAAGCAATCAAAACCTATTGCCCTTCAATCGTCAAGCTCAGGCCATAAAAAAATCGCAACCCCCGGCACCCTCCTCTATAGGAGCTGCCGAAGGCTGCGATCTTTTGATGTTAAAACTGCTGTGGAAAACTCAGCTCTTCTTGATCTTCTCCGGCCGCTTCCAGCCATCGATATTTTTCTGCCGCGCCCGACCAACGGCCAATTGCGCGTTATCCACATTCTGGGTAATGGTCGAGCCAGCCGCCGTGGTTGCACCGGACGAGATATCCACAGGCGCGACCAGCGAGTTGTTGGAGCCGATGAATACATCTTCGCCCAACACGGTTTTCCATTTGTTGGCGCCATCGTAGTTACAGGTGATGGTGCCGGCGCCAATGTTGGTGCGTGCACCGATTTCCGCGTCGCCCAGGTAGGTCAGATGCCCGGCCTTGGCGCCCTCGCCCATGCGCGCGTTTTTCAGTTCGACAAAGTTACCCACATGCGCGCGCGCTTCCAGAACCGTGCCGGGACGCAAACGGGCGAAAGGACCGGCATCGCTGCCTTCACCCAACACCGCACCTTCGATGTGGCTGTTGGCCTTGATCACCACGCCTTTACGCAGGGTGCTGTCCTTGATCACGCAGTTCGGGCCGATCACCACGTCGTCCTCGATGACAACATTGCCTTCGAGAATCACGTTGACGTCGATCAGCACATCGCGACCGACGGTGACTTCGCCACGCACATCGAAACGCGCCGGGTCACGCAGGGTCACACCTTGCGCCATCAGGCGGCGGCCGGCGCGCAGCTGGTAATGACGCTCCAGTTCCGACAGTTGCTTGCGATCATTGGCGCCTTGCACTTCCATCGGGTCGTGTGGCTGCTCAGTGGCCACCACCAGACCATCGTTGACCGCCATTTCGATCACGTCGGTCAGGTAGTACTCACCTTGTGCGTTGTTGTTTGACAGGCGGCTCATCCAGTCGGCCAAACGATTGGCCGGGACAGCCAGGATGCCGGTATTACCTTCGGTGATCGCGCGCTGGGCTTCGCTGGCATCTTTGTGTTCGACGATGGCAGCAACCTTGCCGTCAGCGCCGCGCACGATGCGGCCGTAACCGGTCGGGTCTTCCAGCTCAACGGTCAGAAGGCCCATCTGCCCCGGTACGACGTGCTTGAGCAGACGCTGCAGGGTTTCGACTTCGATCAAAGGCACGTCACCGTAAAGGATCAGTACGGTATCAGCACTGATGAACGGGACCGCCTGAGCCGTGGCATGTCCTGTGCCCAATTGCTTGTCCTGCAGGACGAAATTCAGGTCGTCAGCCGCCAGACGTTCGCGCACCACGTCGGCACCGTGGCCGATCACCACATGAATGCGCTGTGGATCGAGCTGCCGTGCACTGTGGATAACATGCCCAAGCATGGAGTTGCCGGCAACCGGGTGCAGCACTTTCGGCAACGCCGATCGCATACGGGTGCCTTGACCGGCCGCGAGAATAACGATTTCGAGAGACATGACTGGCTACCAATCCTGGGCGGTCAGCAACTGCGACCGGGTTGTAAAAATCGGAAAAGAAAAAAGGGTAGCCGAGGCTACCCTTTTTTATCAATCGCACAACAATTGGCTGACGGATTAACCGCCAAACTTCTTGCGGATCTGCTGGACGGTGCGCAGCTGAGCTGCAGCCTCGGCCAGACGTGCGGACGCAGCTCCGTAATCGAAATCTGCGCTCTTCTCGTGCAGAGCAGCTTCGGCAGCCTTGAGGGCTGCTTGAGCCTGAGCTTCATCCAGGTCGGCGGCACGTTGCACGGTATCGGCAAGCACCTTGACCATGTTCGGCTGAACCTCGAGGAAACCACCGGAGATGTAGAACACCTCGGCTTCCCCGCCTTGCTTGATCAGGCGGATCGGACCTGGCTTCAGATTAGTGATCAGCGGCGCGTGACCCAGAGCGATACCAAGATCACCCAGTGCACCGTGCGCAATCACCATCTCGACCAGGCCGGAAAAGATTTCCCCTTCCGCGCTGACGATATCGCAATGGACTGTCATAGCCATCTGATTGCCTCAACCTAAATTAGCGCCCGTTGCCGGGCGCCGGGATTACAGTTTCTTGGCTTTCTCGATCGCTTCTTCGATGCCGCCAACCATGTAGAACGCTTGTTCTGGCAGGTGGTCGTAGTCACCGTTGAGGATGCCTTTGAAGCCAGCAATGGTGTCTTTCAGGGAAACGTATTTACCCGAAGCACCGGTGAAGACTTCAGCCACGAAGAACGGCTGCGACAAGAAGCGCTGGATCTTACGAGCACGGTTTACCAACTGCTTGTCGGCTTCCGACAGCTCGTCCATACCCAGGATCGCAATGATGTCCTTCAGCTCTTTGTAGCGCTGCAGCACGTACTGAACACCGCGAGCGGTTTCGTAGTGGTCGTTGCCGATCACGTTCGGATCCAGCTGACGCGAAGTCGAGTCCAGTGGGTCTACCGCTGGGTAGATACCCAGGGAAGCGATGTCACGGGACAGAACGACGGTGGCGTCCAAGTGGGCGAAGGTGGTCGCTGGCGACGGGTCAGTCAAGTCGTCCGCAGGTACGTATACCGCCTGGATCGAAGTAATCGAACCTTGCTTGGTCGAAGTGATGCGCTCTTGCAGCACGCCCATCTCTTCAGCCAGAGTCGGCTGGTAACCTACTGCCGAAGGCATACGGCCCAGCAGTGCGGATACTTCAGTACCGGCCAGGGTGTAACGATAGATGTTGTCGACGAACAGCAGAACGTCGTTACCTTCGTCACGGAACTTCTCGGCCATGGTCAGGCCGGTCAGTGCTACGCGCAGACGGTTTCCCGGCGGCTCGTTCATCTGACCGTAAACCAGGGCCACTTTGTCCAGAACGTTGGAGTCCTTCATCTCGTGGTAGAAGTCGTTACCCTCACGAGTACGCTCGCCCACACCGGCGAACACGGAATAACCGCTGTGCTCGATGGCGATGTTACGGATCAGTTCCATCATGTTTACGGTTTTGCCTACACCGGCACCACCGAACAGACCGACTTTACCGCCCTTGGCGAACGGGCAAACCAGGTCGATAACCTTGATGCCGGTTTCCAGCAGCTCGTTGCCGCCAGCTTGTTCAGCGAAGGAAGGAGCGGCGCGGTGAATACCCCAGCGCTCTTCTTCGCCGATCGGGCCAGCTTCGTCGATCGGGTTGCCCAGTACGTCCATGATCCGGCCCAGAGTCGCTTTACCGACCGGTACGGAGATGGCTGCGCCAGTGTTGTTGACGTCCAGACCGCGCTTCAAGCCTTCGGTCGAGCCCATCGCAATGGTACGTACCACGCCGTCGCCCAGCTGCTGCTGAACTTCCAGAGTGGTTTCGGCGCCTTGAACCTTCAAGGCGTCGTAGATGCTCGGTACGCTGTCGCGTGGGAATTCCACGTCGATAACGGCGCCGATGATTTGAACGATACGTCCGCTACTCATAGCTGGATCCTCTGAATATTTGAACCGTTAAACCGCGGCAGCGCCGCCGACGATTTCCGAGATCTCTTGGGTGATCGCAGCCTGACGCGCCTTGTTGTAGATCAGCTGCAAATCGCTGATCAAATCACCGGCGTTGTCGGTAGCGTTCTTCATCGCGATCATCCGCGCAGCTTGTTCGGCCGCGTTGTTCTCGACCACCGCCTGGTACACCTGCGACTCCACGTAGCGCACCATCAAGCCGTCTAGCAGCTCTTTGGCGTCTGGTTCGTAGAGGTAGTCCCAGTGGTGCTTGAGTTCTTGATCCGGGGTCGCCACCAGTGGAATCAACTGCTCCACGGTAGGCTGTTGCGTCATGGTGTTGATGAACTTGTTGGATACCACGGACAGGCGGTCAATACGGCCGTCCAGGTAGGCATCCAGCATCACCTTGACGCTGCCGATCAGATCATTGATCGACGGCTCTTCACCCAGGTGGCTGATAGCTGCAACGACGTTACCGCCGAAGTTGCGGAAAAAGGCCGCACCCTTGCTACCAACAACACACAGATCAATCTCGACGCCGTTTTCGCGGTTTACCGCCATGTCCTTGACCAGGGCCTTGAACAGGTTGGTGTTCAAGCCGCCGCACAGACCACGGTCACTGCTCACTACGACATAACCGACGCGCTTTACTTCACGGTCGATCATGAACGGGTGGCGGTATTCCGGGTTGGCGTTGGCCAGATGCCCAATTACCTGGCGGATACGTTCCGCATAAGGACGGCTAGCAGCCATGCGCATTTGTGCCTTGCGCATTTTGCTGACCGCCACTTTTTCCATGGCGCTGGTAATTTTTTGCGTGCTTTTGATGCTCGCAATCTTACTGCGAATCTCTTTTGCGCCTGCCATGTAACACCTATCAGGTTAGCAAGCGGGAGCCTTGCGGCTCCCGCTGCGGCTTACCAGGTTTGGGTGGCCTTGAACTTCTCGATACCGGCTTTGAGGCCAGCGTCGATTTCGTCATTGAAGTCACCTTTAACGTTGATCTTGGCCATCAAATCGGCGTGATCGCGGTTGAAGAAAGCAATCAGCGCTTGTTCGAAGCTGCCGATCTTGGCGATTTCAATGTCAGTCAGGAACCCACGCTCAGCGGCATACAGCGACAGCGCCATGTCAGCGATCGACATCGGTGCGTATTGCTTCTGCTTCATCAGCTCGGTAACGCGCTGACCATGCTCAAGTTGCTTGCGGGTCGCTTCGTCCAGGTCAGAAGCGAACTGGGCGAATGCTGCCAGTTCACGGTACTGAGCCAGAGCGGTACGGATACCACCGGACAGCTTCTTGATGATCTTGGTCTGAGCGGCACCACCCACACGGGATACCGAAACACCGGCGTTCACTGCAGGGCGGATGCCCGAGTTGAACATGGCCGATTCCAGGAAGATCTGACCGTCGGTGATGGAAATCACGTTGGTCGGAACGAACGCGGAAACGTCGCCAGCTTGGGTTTCGATGATCGGCAGTGCGGTCAGGGAACCGGTTTTGCCGGTCACTGCGCCGTTGGTGAACTTCTCTACGTACTCTTCCGAAACGCGGGATGCGCGCTCCAGCAGACGGGAGTGGAGATAGAACACGTCGCCTGGGTAAGCTTCACGGCCTGGTGGACGGCGCAGCAGCAGGGAAATCTGGCGGTAAGCCACTGCTTGCTTGGACAGATCGTCATAAACGATCAGCGCGTCTTCACCGCGGTCGCGGAAGAATTCACCCATGGTGCAACCGGAGTACGGAGCCAGGAATTGCAGTGCTGCAGATTCCGAAGCGCTCGCTGCAACGATGATGGTGTTAGCCAGTGCACCGTTTTCTTCCAGCTTGCGAACCACGTTGGCGATGGTCGACTGCTTCTGACCGATTGCCACGTAGACGCAGAAAATGCCGCTGTCTTTCTGGTTGATGATCGCGTCGATCGCCAGAGCGGTTTTACCGATCTGACGGTCACCGATGATCAGCTCACGCTGGCCACGGCCGACAGGGATCATGGCATCGACAGCCTTGTAGCCAGTCTGTACAGGCTGGTCTACCGACTTACGCCAGATCACGCCCGGTGCAACTTTCTCGACCGCGTCGGTCTCGGTGTTGCCCAGTGGACCTTTGCCGTCAACAGGGTTACCCAGTGCGTCGACTACGCGACCCAGCAGTTCCTTACCTACCGGAACTTCGAGGATGCGGCCGGTGCACTTGGCGCTCATGCCTTCAGCCAGACTGGTGTATGCGCCCAGTACAACGGCACCTACGGAGTCTTGCTCCAGGTTGAGGGCCATACCGTAGACGCCGCCCGGAAACTCGATCATCTCGCCGTACATGACGTCGGCCAGACCGTGAATCCGCACGATGCCGTCAGATACGCTGACGACAGTGCCTTCGTTACGGGCTTGGGAGGTCACATCGAGCTTTTCGATGCGGCCCTTGATAATTTCACTTATTTCGGAAGGATTGAGTTGCTGCATTGCTCTGCTGCCCCTTCAAACTCAAGATTTCAATGCTTCGGCAAGTTTCGCGATTTTGCCGCGAATCGAGCCATCGATAACCAGGTCGCCGGCGCGGATAACGACACCACCTATTAGGGCAGCATCCTCCGCAACTTGCAGGCGCACTTCCCGGTTGAGTCGTGCACTGAGAACCTTGGCGAGTTTGTCTTGCTGTTCTTGGTTCAATGCAAAAGCACTGGTCACTTCAACGTCTACCGATTTCTCTTGCTCGGCCTTGTACAGGTCGAAAAGAGCGGCGATCTCCGGCAGAAGCGGGAGACGGTCGTTTTCGGCAACGACATTGATGAAATTCTGTGCCTTGGCATCGAACTTGTCGCCGCACACGTCAATGAACGTGGCGGCCTTTTCTGCGCTCGTCAGTCGCGGGGCCTTGAGCACGCGCTGCATGGTGTCGTCTTGCGACACCGCTGCTGCCAGGCCGAGCATGGCTGACCAATTGGCCAGTTGCTGGTGGGCCTGAGCGTGCTCGAAGGCCGCCTTAGCGTAAGGTCGGGCCAACGTGGTCAGTTCTGCCATGATCGCCCTCGCTTAGATTTCAGCAGCCAGTTGGTTAACCAGCTCTGCGTGCGCGTTTTGATCGATTGTGGCACCCAGGATCTTCTCGGCGCCGCCGACAGCCAGCAAGCCCACTTGGGCGCGCAGCTTGTCTTTGACACTGTTCAGTTCCTGTTCGATCTCGGCTTGAGCCTGAACCTTCACACGGTCAGCGTCGATACGGGCTTTTTCAACAGCCTCTTCAACGATCTGGTTACCGCGTTTCTTGGCTTGCTCGATGATTTCAGCTGCCTGAGCTTTCGCTTCGCGCAGTTGCTGACCCGCTTTCTCTTGGGCCAACTCCAGGTCGCGAGCTGCACGGCTGGCAGCGTCCAGACCATCAGCGATCTTCTTTTGACGTTCGTGCAGAGCAGCGATGACCGGAGGCCATACGAACTTCATGCAGAACAGTACAAAAATCAGGAACGCAACGGACTGGCCAATCAGGGTCGCATTAATGTTCACGCCAACACCTCGCAGTTACGTTGTCCATCACACCAAATTACTCGGAAGAATCCGGGTAATTAGCCAGCGATCTGACCAACGAACGGGTTCGCAAAGGTGAAGAACAGAGCGATACCAACACCGATCATGGTTACGGCGTCGAGCAGACCGGCAACGATGAACATTTTAACTTGCAGCATTGGAACCATTTCTGGCTGACGCGCTGCGCCTTCCAGGAACTTGCCGCCCAGCAGGCCGAAACCAATTGCGGTACCCAGTGCGCCCAGGCCGATCAACAGTGCAACAGCGATAGCGGTTAGACCAACTACAGTTTCCATCTTTCCTCCCGACTTTTACGTCGTATGGTTTAGGTTTTTTAGATTAAAGCGGTAAAACAAATCGTTTCAGAGGCCCGGTTAAGAGCCCCCTCCCGTTTGACCGGGAGGGACATCAGATCAGCCGAGGCTGCTCTTAATGGTTTTCTTCGTGCGCCATCGACAGGTAGACGATGGTCAGCATCATGAAGATGAACGCCTGCAGGGTGATGATCAGGATGTGGAACACAGCCCACGCCCACTGCAGAACAACGCCCAGGCCACTCAGCCAGAGCAGGCCGCTGCCGAACATCACAGCGATCAGAATGAACACCAGCTCGCCGGCATACATGTTGCCGAACAGACGCAGGGCCAGAGAGATCGGCTTGGCGATCAGGGTCACGAATTCCAGCAGGAAGTTCACCGGGATCAGCAGGGCCTGAACGAAGATGTTCTTGCTGCCGAACGGGTGCAGGGTCAGTTCGCCGATGAAGCCGCCGATGCCCTTGACCTTGATGCTATAGAAAATGATCAGTGCGAAAACCGAGAACGCCATGCCCAGGGTCGCGTTCGGGTCGGTGGTCGACACGGCACGGAACGGGATGTGGTGGTCGCCGGTGATCAGGATGGCCAGCTGAGGAATCCAGTCGACCGGTACCAGGTCGACGGCGTTCATCAGGAACACCCAGACGAAGATGGTCAGTGCCAACGGTGCGATCACCGGGCTACGGCCATGGAAGCTGTCTTTCACGCTGCCATCGACGAATTCGACCAATACTTCAACGAAGTTCTGCAAAGCACCTGGCTGACCCGATGTTGCTTTCTTTGCCGCCATGCGGAAAAGGAAAACGAAGATCAGACCCAGCGCGACCGACCAGCCGAGGGTATCGACGTGGAAAGCCCAGAAGCCCATTTCCTTGGCTTCTGCTGCGGTATGGGCAAAGCCCCAGCCGCCGTTAGGTAGCTGACCGAAGGTCAGGTTCTGCAAGTGGTGCTGGATATAGCCCGAAGCGGTTGTTTCTGCCATGGTTGCCTCAAACGCCCTAAGGTCTCGAAAGTCTTGTTCTCATCAGCAGGGGAGCGAACCAGCTGACCGACTGAGTCAGCACGAAAGCGCCGAATACTGCGATCGGCGCCAATGGCTTCACACCTGCAAACACCAGTGCAAACAGCACTGCCGTCAAAATCAGTTTGCCTGCCTCGCCGGCATAAAATGACCGGACGATGGACTGGGCTGCTCGGGCGCCGGAAAACCGAAATGCCTTGTGAGCGAAATAAACATTGGGCAGCAAGGCTATCAGGCCTCCGCAAAGTCCCGAGTATCCGGCAACGACTCCGTGCCATTGCCAGAGCGCCAAAGCGGCAATGAGCAAAATGACAAATTGAGCCATCAACACCGGAAAAACCGCCAGGCGATGGAACGGCAGGCGGTTTGGCTTGCGGGTTTCCATCACGTTTGCTCTCCAATGGTCGGCTGCCAGAATTCAATAACTTGGCATAATTTGTGCCGACAAAATGCGCGCAGAGTATAGGGGCGGTTCTGCCCCTATTCAACTGTCAGGTAGTGATTTCCGACTGCGCGCTACATGAGGAAATGTTTCAGCGGATGTGTGCGAGCACACCTTGAAGCTCATCGAGGGAGTTGTAACCGATCACCAGCTGACCTTTTCCCTTCTTGCCGTGGCGAATCTGCACCGCAGAGCCTAGGCGCTCGGCCAGACGCTGTTCGAGCCGGGCGATATCCGGGTCGGGTTTGGCCGCTTCCACAGGCTCCGGTTTGCCACTCAACCACTGACGAACCAGTGCCTCGGTTTGGCGCACAGTCAGGCCGCGTGCGACAACATGTCGCGCCCCTTCCACCTGCTGATTGTCCGGCAGACCGAGCAAAGCACGGGCATGACCCATTTCCAGGTCACCGTGGGACAGCATGGTCTTGATGACTTCCGGCAGTGCAATAAGTCGCAACAGGTTAGCCACAGTCACGCGGGACTTACCCACAGCCTCGGCCACCTGCTGTTGAGTGAGCTGGAATTCCTGCTGCAGACGCTGCAAGGCGACGGCTTCCTCAATCGGGTTCAGGTCTTCACGCTGGATGTTCTCGATCAGCGCAATGGCGATCGCGGTTTCATCCGGCACATCACGGACCATCGCCGGGATGGTTTCCTGGCCGGCCTGCTGGCTGGCGCGCCAGCGGCGTTCACCGGCGATGATTTCGAAGCGGCCGCCGCCAATCGGGCGCACCACGATCGGCTGCATTACGCCTTGCGCCTTGATCGACGACGCCAGCTCTTCCAGGGCCTGCGGGTCCATGTCGCGGCGTGGCTGGTATTTGCCGCGCTGCAGCAGGTCCAGCGGCAAGTGTTGCAGTTCACGGGTATCGGCCTGCGCCGCCTGTTCTTCCAGCGCGCTGACGGTCGGACCACTCAGCAGTGCATCCAGTCCACGTCCGAGACCTCGTTTCTTGACGGCCATGGGGATTCCTTAAGTTGGCTGGGCAGCGGCGATGCGTGAATTTTTGCGCTGACGGCGAACCATTTCGCCCGCCAGGGCCAGATAGGCCAGCGCGCCGCGCGATTGCTTGTCGTAGGCCAGTGCCGGCATACCGTAGCTCGGCGCTTCGGCCAGACGGATGTTGCGCGGGATCACTGTGTCGTACAGCTGTTCGCCAAAGTGTTCCTTGAGCTGGGCCGAGACGTCGTTCATCAGACTCAGCCGCGGGTCGTACATGGTGCGCAGCAAACCTTCGACCTTGAGGTTGGGGTTCAGCAGTTCGGCGATGCGCTTGATGTTATCCACAAGGTCGCTCAAGCCTTCGAGCGCAAAGTATTCGCATTGCATGGGGATAATGACCCCATCGGCGGCAACCAGAGCGTTCAACGTGAGCATCGACAGCGACGGCGGGCAGTCGATCAAAATGTAATCGTAGTTTTCACGGATCGGCGCCAGCGCGCTGCGCAGACGGCTTTCCTTCATCTGCATTTCCAGCAGCACCACTTCGGCCGCCGTCAGATCCCGGTTGGCCGGCAGCAGTTGATAACCGCCATGTTCCGAGAAGTGCATGGCCTGGGCCAGATCGCATTCGCCGATCAGCAGGTCGTAGACCGAGTTTTCCAAGCCGTGTTTATCCACACCGCTACCCATGGTGGCGTTGCCCTGTGGATCGAGATCGATCAACAGCACCCGGCGCTTGGTCGCGACCAGGGATGCTGCGAGGTTGATACAGGTGGTGGTTTTGCCCACACCACCCTTCTGGTTCGCTATCGCGAATACCTTAGCCATTCTTGCTTGTGTTCCCAATCATGCCGTGCGGCGCAGTATCAGCAGATGGCGTTGGCCTTGGCAACCGGGGACGGCCAGGGCGTGTTCGCTATCGAGTTTGAAGTCTGCCGGCAATGCTACCAGCTCATCGGCCGGATGAACGCCCTTCATTGCCAGCCAGCGCGTGTCGGCATCGCCCAGATGGCGAGTCCAGTTGGTGAAGTTCTCCATGCTGCTGAACGCTCGGGAGATGATCCCGTTAAATGGCTGAGCAGGCTGGAAAGCTTCGACACGACTGTGGATAACTTGCAGGTTATCCAGTTTGAGTTCGAGTTTGACCTGAGTCAGGAAGCGGGTTTTCTTGCCGTTGCTGTCCAGACAAGTCACTTGCGAGTCCGGATACAGGATCGCCAACGGGATCCCCGGCATGCCGCCGCCACTGCCGACGTCGAGCCAGCGACCGTTTTCGATAAACGACATCACGCTCAGACTGTCGAGCAGATGCCGCGAGACCATCTCGTCCGGGTCGCGCACTGCAGTCAGGTTGTAGGCCTGGTTCCATTTGATCAACAGGGCCAGGTAACCCAGCAGCAATTCGTGCTGGGCTGCGCTGAGATTGACACCGAGCGCGCGGGCTCCTGTGGATAACTCTTCGGCGTGTTGCGAAGTGACCTTAGAACTCAAGCGCTTTGCTCCAACTGACGGCCCGCGCCGCGTTTTTTCAAATGAATCATCAACAGCGAAATCGCTGCCGGGGTCACGCCCGGAATCCGCGAAGCCTGGCCGAGCGTCTCCGGACGCGTGGCACCGAGCTTGCTCTGGATCTCCTTGGAGAGACCGGAAATGTTGGTGTAATCGATATCCACAGGCAGTTTCGTGTCTTCACTGGCGCGCAGACGGGCGATTTCGTCCTGTTGACGGTCGATGTAACCGGCGTATTTGGTCTTGATCTCAACCTGTTCGGCGACCTGTGGATCTTCGGCGCCCTGCCCGGTCACTTCGACCAGACCAGCGTAGTCGATTTCCGGACGGCTCAAGAGGTTGAGCAAGTTGTATTCGTGAGTCAGCGGTGTGCCGAATTTTTCCGCAATCGCATCACCCTGCTGCGTGCCCGGGCGAACCCAGGTGCTTTTCAGGCGCTGCTCTTCCAGTTCGATGTTTTCGCGCTTCTTGCAGAACGCCGCCCAACGCGCGTCATCGACCAGACCCAGTTCGCGGCCTTTTTCGGTCAGACGCAGGTCGGCGTTGTCTTCACGCAGGATCAGGCGGTACTCGGCACGGGAAGTGAACATGCGGTACGGCTCTTGGGTACCGAGGGTGATCAGGTCGTCGACCAGTACGCCGATGTACGCCTCATCGCGGCGCGGGCACCAGGCTTCTTTGCCCTTGGCGCGCAGCGCAGCGTTGGCCCCGGCAAGCAAACCTTGGGCACCGGCTTCTTCGTAACCGGTGGTGCCGTTGATTTGCCCGGCGAAGAACAGACCGCCGATGACTTTGGTTTCCAGGCTGTACTTCAGGTCGCGCGGATCGAAGTAGTCGTACTCGATCGCATAACCCGGACGCACGATGTGCGCGTTTTCCATGCCGCGAATCGATTGCACGATCTGCAATTGCACGTCGAACGGCAGGCTTGTGGATATCCCGTTCGGATACAGCTCGTGGGTGGTCAGGCCTTCCGGCTCGATGAACACCTGATGGCTTTCCTTGTCGGCAAAGCGATGAATCTTGTCTTCGATCGATGGGCAGTAACGCGGGCCGATGCCCTCGATCTCGCCGACAGCGGAATACATCGGCGAACGGTCGAGGTTCGCCGCAATGATTTCGTGGGTGCGGGCGTTGGTGTGAGTAATCCAGCAACTGACCTGGCGTGGATGCTGTTCCTTGTTGCCCATGAACGACATCACCGGGATCGGCGTATCGCCTGGTTGCTCGGTCATCACCGAGAAATCCACAGACTTGCCATCGATACGCGGTGGGGTACCGGTTTTCAGGCGACCGACACGCAGCGGCAGTTCACGCAGACGATGTGCGAGGGCAATCGATGGCGGATCACCGGCACGACCGCCGGAGAAGTTCTGCAAACCGATGTGGATAAGTCCACCGAGGAACGTTCCGGTGGTCAGTACCACGGAATCGGCGAAGAAGCGCAGACCCATTTGTGTGACCACACCACGCACCTGTTCCTGCTCGACGATCAAGTCGTCAGCAGCCTGCTGAAATATCCACAGGTTCGGCTGGTTTTCCAGGATTTCGCGGACAGCGGCCTTGTACAGAATCCGGTCCGCCTGGGCACGGGTTGCACGCACGGCCGGGCCTTTACGGCTGTTCAACACACGAAACTGGATACCGCCCAGGTCGGTTGCCACGGCCATCGCGCCGCCGAGGGCATCGATTTCCTTGACCAGATGGCTTTTGCCAATGCCACCGATGGCCGGGTTGCAGCTCATGGCACCGAGGGTTTCCACGTTATGCGTCAGCAACAGGGTTTTTGCCCCCATACGTGCTGAGGCCAGTGCTGCCTCGGTACCGGCATGACCGCCGCCGATGACGATCACTTCAAAACGGGAAGGGAAATCCACCACGCACCTCGTGCCTGCTTAAGTAGGTCATTCAGGAATAGTTTGAGATCAGGTTTCTGAACCTGGTCGACAAGTATAGGGACTTCGCCCTTCCTAAAGAACCCTTTGCACAAAATTTAACCAGCTGTGGAGAACTCGAGATCAAAAGAATAAAAAAGAGAGAAATTTATAAAACCTTTGTTTTTATGTTTATTCTTACTGACCATCCTTTCTGTGGATAGATCGCTACAGGCTATATATTTCAATATGTACAGCGTTTCAAAACCCTGTGACCAGGTGCCAATGAGGCCCTTGGATAACCGGTTTAAGCCTGTGGATGAATGAGGTGGTTATCCACAGAGGCAGTTATATTCAGTTTTGGAGCCCTGTTATCAACTGCCCTCAGTGGCAGTTATTCACAGGGCTTAATCCACAGAAATCCGCTGAGTGACTGTACGACGGCCGAGGGAAATCCGCTGAGGGAGAGGGAATCTGCCCGGCACTGGAGAAAGGAATTGGAAATGAGGGTGCAGACAGGCCACGAATGGGCCTGTCTGCTTACAGCAGAGGGCTTATTTACCGATACAGAAGCTGGAAAAGATCCGGCCGAGCAGGTCATCGGAGCTGAATGCCCCGGTGATTTCGCCCAGTGTGTGCTGTGCCTGACGCAAATCTTCGGCCAGCAGTTCACCGGCACCTGCCAGCGTCAGCTGTGCACGACCATGTTCCAGCGCTGCACTGGCGTGGCGGAGGGCCTCCAGATGGCGGCGACGGGCACTGAAGCTGCTTTCCGAGGTTTGCTCATAGCCCATGCAGGCCTTGAGGTGGTCGCGCAGCAATTCCAGACCTTCGCCGGCGGATTTGGCGCTGAGGCTGATGGTCACGTGGCCATCGTCACTGACTTCCAGGGCAATCGTCTCACCCGTCAGGTCAGCCTTGTTGCGGATCAAGGTGACTTTGGCCGGATCTGGCCGGGTTTCGAGGAATTCCGGCCACAGGGCAAACGGATCCGCCGCTTCCGGCGCAGTGGCATCGACCACCAGCAACACCCGGTCAGCTTCTGTGATCGCCTTCAGCGCTCGTTCAACACCAATCTTTTCCACTTGATCATCGGTATCGCGCAGACCGGCGGTGTCCACCACGTGTAACGGCATGCCATCAATGTGGATATGTTCGCGCAGAATGTCCCGCGTGGTACCGGCGATCTCAGTCACGATCGCGGCTTCGCGGCCAGCCAGGGCATTCAACAGGCTGGACTTGCCGGCATTCGGACGACCGGCAATCACCACGGTCATACCGTCGCGCAACAAGGCACCCTGTCCGGCTTCTCGCAGCACAGTGGATAACTCTTCACGTACCTTGTCGAGCATGCTTAACACATGGCCATCGGCAAGAAAGTCGATTTCCTCTTCCGGAAAGTCGATGGCAGCTTCCACGTAGATGCGCAGGCCGATCAGTTGTTCAGTAAGGTTATGCACACGCTGGGAAAACGCTCCCTGCAGCGAGCGCAAGGCATTGCGTGCAGCCTGTGCAGAACTGGCTTCGATCAGATCGGCAATCGCCTCGGCCTGAGCCAGGTCGAGTTTGTCGTTGAGGAACGCGCGCTCGCTGAATTCGCCGGGGCGGGCCAGACGGCAACCCAGTTCCAGGCAACGCTTGAGCAACATATCCAGAACAATCGGGCCGCCGTGGCCCTGCAGTTCCAGCACGTCTTCGCCGGTGAACGAGTTCGGCCCCGGGAAATACAGGGCCAGTCCTTCGTCCAGCACTTGCTGATCATCACTGAAAAACGGACCGTAATGCGCGTAACGCGGTTTCAGTTCACGGCCGCTGATGGCTTTGGCTGCGACGCTGGCCAACGGCCCGGAAATACGGACGATGCCGACACCGCCGCGACCTTGAGCGGTGGCGACAGCGGCGATGGTTTCACGAGGTGCGCTCATAAACCGGAATCCAGACAAAAGTGGCAGATAGCAAAACGCCCCACTAGGGGGCGTTTTGAGTGGTGTTATCCACAGAGTAAGTTACGCCTCGGCTTTTTTCGTCGCCGCTTCGATCTTACGCGTGATGTACCACTGTTGGGCAATCGACAGGCAGTTGTTCACAACCCAGTACAGCACCAGACCAGCCGGGAACCACAGGAAGAAGAAGGTGAAGATGATTGGCATCATTTTCATGACCTTCGCCTGCATCGGATCCGGTGGAGTCGGGTTCAGACGCTGCTGAATGAACATGGTCGCGCCCATGATGATCGGCAGGATGAAGAATGGATCCTTGATCGACAGGTCAGTGATCCACAGCATGAATGGCGCCTGGCGCATTTCCACGCTTTCCAGCAGAACCCAGTACAACGAAAGGAAAACCGGCATCTGCACGAGGATCGGCAAGCAGCCGCCCAGCGGATTGATCTTCTCTTTCTTGTACAGCTCCATCATGGCTTGCGACATTTTCTGCCGGTCATCGCCATGTTGCTCTTTCAATGCAGCCAGTTTCGGCGCAACGGCACGCATGCGCGCCATGGATTTGTAGCTGGCGGCCGACAATGGGAAGAAGATCCCTTTGATCAGCATGGTCAGGAAGATAATCGACCAGCCCCAGTTACCCACAATCGCGTGAATGTGTTGCAGCAGCCAGAAGATCGGTTGAGCGATGAACCACAGAATGCCGTAGTCGACCGTCAGTTCCAGACCTGGGGACAACTGTTTCAGCACGGCCTGGCTTTTCGGCCCGGCGTACAGAATGGCGCTGGTTTCAACTTTCGCACCCGGTGCAGCGGTCAGCGAAGGACCGGTGTAACCGATGATGTAGTTGCCTTTGCTGTCTTTACGCGTCTGAACGATGTTGTTTTCGCCTTTCGGCGCAACCCACGCAGTCACGAAGTAGTGCTGCAGCCAGGCTACCCAGCCACCGGTGACGGTTTCCTTGAGCTGACCTTTGTCCATGTCTTTCATGGACACTTTCTTGTACGGCTCGGAACTTGTCCACAGGGCGGCGCCCAGGTAAGTTGCGGTGCCGGTGGCAGTGGTCGACGAAGGGTCGGCACTGGCATCGCGCTTCAGCTGGGCGAACATCGAACCCGACCAAGGCTGAGCGCTCTGGTTATCCACAAGGTAGGTCACGGTCACGTCATACAGGCCGCGTTTCAGAGTGAAACGCTTGATGTAATTGACGCCGTCCTTGCTGAACTTCAGGTCGACAACCAGTTGGTCCTGACCGTCAGCCAGTTGATAACTTTTCTTCTCCGAAGCGTAAACCGGACGACCGGCCGGGCTTGCGTCCGGACCATTGGTGCCGATCAGGCCGCTTTGAGCCAGATAAGTACGCTCGCCGCCGTTGTCGAACAGTTGAAACGGCACATCAGGACGGTCCTGACGACGTGGATACAATGGCAAAGTCAGTTGAGCAACGTCACCGCCCTGTGGATCGATCGCCAGATCGAGTACGTCGGTTTTGACCTGGATCAGATCCTTGCTGGCAGCGACTGGCGTTTCCACAGGTGCGCTGGTATCGCTGGCGGCACGCGGAATATCGTCACTGGCGGAAGCGTTATTGCCAGGAACGGTGTCCGGCAAACCGGATGCAGTCGTACTGGAAGCAACATTCTGAGTCGGCAGGGCAGCCTGGCCATAATCCTGGTTCCATTTAAGAACCATGACGTAGGACACGATTGCCAGGGCGACGATCAGGATCGTGCGTTTGATATCCATGATTACTCGGCCATCGAAGAAGAACGGGAGGTAGGGATAGGTGGAACCGGGTCATAACCACCGGGATTCCACGGATGACAGCGACCTAAACGACGAAAGGTCAGCCAGCCACCGCGCAGAAGGCCATGATTTTCGATGGCTTCATACGCGTAGCAAGAACAACTGGGGTAGAAACGACAGTGATTGGCCATCAAAGGACTAATGGCGTAGCGATAAAACTGGATCGGAACGAGGGCCAGTTTACGCATCTGGACTGTCTACCCCTACAGTTTCGGTTTTGACTGCTGGAACTGGCTTGTTACGGGCCAGGCGCTTCCAGAGTTTGCCGAAATGCTGAATCAATTCGGGGTTTTCTACGTCGCCCAAACCTTTGCGCGCGACGATAACGATGTCCCAGCCGACCAGAGAATCCTGGTGCAGACGGAACGATTCGCGCATCAGACGTTTGAGGCGATTGCGCTCAACGGAGAGCTTTACGCTCTTTTTCCCGATAACCAGCCCGAGACGAGGATGATCAAGATCGTTGTTGCGCGCAAGGAGCAGGAGATTTTTCCCCGGAACCTTGCCGGTAGGGGAGTCAAAGACTGCCTTGAAATGCCGGGGGGTAAGCAGACGCTTTTCCCGACTGAAGTCCTGACTCACCTCCAGTGCCGGATTATCAAACTGCCAGACGCGCACGACCTTTGGCGCGGCGACGCGACAGGACGGCACGACCGTTCTTGGTAGCCATGCGAGCACGGAAACCGTGGGTACGAGCGCGTTTGATAGTGCTTGGTTGGAAAGTACGTTTCATGTCGTGTTACCTGGTTCGTCCACAACGGGCCGGAATGGCCCCCGTTTTAAGAGACCGGGGATTCTAGAGAAAGCAAGCCTTCAGGTCAATTTCCAACCAGCGTTTCCTTATAAATAGATCTCTGGAGCTCAAGGAACCGAATTCCTGTTTGCCAGACATAAAAATAAAGAAGGGAATTATTTAAAGCTTTTCTGTAAAGCTTGTAAAAGCTAGGACGGCCCTCTTCTGTGGATAACCCTGCTCAGCCCTTATAAAGCGTGATGTACAGAGAATGACAACTACGGTGGAAAACCGTGTTCAGCCTGTGCTGCGCTGTCGGATAACCTGTGTGTGGAATGGCCTTTTATCCACAGGCTGGTTATCCACCGAGTTCCACCCCCAGTTGTCCAGTGTCTTCAGACGCGGTTATCCACAGAGCTTATGCACACACCGTTGGTCGCCTTTTTACCGGTTAACACGTTGATTAATCATGTTCACCACACAACCTGCATGTGGATAACTGGACGGCTCGCCGCTACAATGGCCGCTTGTTTTTGCCTCACCGGCTTTCAACTTAGGGGATATCCGTGTCAGTGGAACTTTGGCAGCAGTGCGTGGAGCTTTTGCGCGAAGAGCTGCCTGCCCAACAATTCAACACCTGGATCCGTCCACTACAGGTCGAAGCCGAAGGCGACGAGTTGCGCGTCTACGCACCGAACCGTTTTGTGCTGGACTGGGTCAACGAAAAGTACCTCGGTCGCGTCCTTGAACTGCTGGATGAGCACGGCAACGGCATGGCGCCAGCGCTTTCCTTATTAATAGGCAGCAAACGCAGCTCGGCACCGCGTGCCGCGCCGAATGCGCCGTTGGCCGCTGCGCAGGTGTCCCAGGCGCAGGCCAATACCGCGCCGGCCAGCGCGCCAGCCCCGGCTCCAAGTGCAGCTCCGGCCAAGCGCTCGACGCAGAAAACCGAGGAAGTCAGTGAAGAGCCGTCCCGCGACAGCTTTGACCCGATGGCCGGTGCGGCTTCGCAACAGGCCCCGGTTCGCGCCGAACAGCGCACAGTGCAGGTCGAAGGCGCGCTCAAGCACACCAGTTACCTGAACCGCACCTTCACTTTCGAGAATTTCGTCGAAGGCAAGTCCAACCAGCTCGCCCGCGCGGCGGCCTGGCAGGTGGCGGACAATCCCAAGCACGGTTACAACCCGCTGTTCCTGTATGGCGGCGTCGGCCTGGGTAAAACCCACTTGATGCACGCGGTGGGTAACCATCTATTAAAGAAGAACCCGAATGCCAAGGTCGTGTACCTGCATTCCGAGCGTTTCGTGGCCGACATGGTCAAGGCGCTGCAACTGAACGCGATCAACGAGTTCAAGCGTTTTTACCGTTCGGTGGACGCCCTGCTGATCGACGACATTCAGTTCTTCGCCCGTAAAGAGCGTTCCCAGGAAGAGTTTTTCCACACCTTCAACGCCCTGCTTGAAGGTGGCCAGCAGGTCATTCTCACCAGTGACCGCTACCCGAAAGAAATCGAAGGCCTTGAAGAGCGCCTCAAGTCCCGCTTCGGCTGGGGCCTGACGGTTGCCGTCGAGCCGCCGGAGCTGGAAACCCGCGTGGCGATCTTGATGAAGAAGGCTGATCAGGCCAAAGTCGAGTTGCCTCACGATGCGGCTTTTTTCATCGCCCAACGAATTCGTTCCAACGTCCGTGAGCTGGAAGGCGCGCTGAAACGCGTGATCGCCCACTCGCACTTCATGGGCCGCGACATCACCATCGAGTTGATCCGCGAATCCCTGAAGGACTTGTTGGCACTGCAGGACAAACTGGTCTCTGTGGATAACATTCAGCGCACCGTCGCCGAGTACTACAAGATCAAGATTTCCGACCTGCTGTCCAAGCGTCGTTCGCGCTCGGTGGCACGTCCGCGTCAGGTGGCCATGGCATTGTCCAAGGAGCTGACCAACCACAGCCTGCCGGAAATCGGCGATGTGTTTGGTGGTCGCGACCACACGACGGTGTTGCACGCCTGCCGCAAGATCAACGAACTTAAGGAATCCGACGCGGACATCCGCGAGGACTACAAGAACCTGCTGCGTACACTGACCACTTGATGAACACCAGCGCAGCTTATTAAGGCAAGGGACTAGACCATGCATTTCACCATTCAACGCGAAGCCCTGTTGAAACCCCTGCAACTGGTCGCAGGCGTCGTCGAGCGCCGACAGACCTTGCCGGTACTGTCCAACGTGCTGTTGGTCGTCGACGGCCAGCAGCTGTCGCTGACCGGTACCGACCTGGAAGTCGAGCTGGTGGGGCGCGTGCAACTCGAAGAACCGGCCGAAACCGGGTCCATCACCGTGCCTGCGCGCAAGCTGATGGACATCTGCAAGAGCCTGCCCAACGACGCACTGATCGACATCAAGGTCGACGAGCAGAAACTGGTGGTGAAGGCCGGTCGTAGCCGTTTCACCCTGTCGACCTTGCCGGCCAACGATTTCCCGACGGTTGAAGAAGGCCCGGGTTCGCTGACCTGCAGCCTGGAGCAGAGCAAACTGCGTCGTTTGATCGAACGCACCAGCTTCGCCATGGCTCAGCAGGACGTGCGCTACTACCTCAACGGCATGCTGCTGGAAGTCTCGGCTGGTGTGATCCGTGCCGTGGCCACCGACGGTCACCGTCTGGCGATGTGCTCGATGCAGGCGGATATCGGTCAGCCGGATCGCCACCAGGTGATCGTGCCGCGCAAAGGTATCCTCGAACTGGCGCGTCTGCTTACCGAGCCGGACGGCAACGTCAGCATCGTTCTGGGTCAGCACCACATCCGCGCCACCACCGGCGAATTCACCTTCACTTCGAAGCTGGTCGACGGCAAGTTCCCGGATTACGAGCGCGTTCTGCCTAAGGGCGGCGACAAGCTGGTATTGGGCGATCGTCAGGCACTGCGTGAAGCCTTCAGCCGTACCGCAATTCTGTCCAACGAGAAATACCGTGGTATCCGTCTGCAACTGGCCAACGGTCAGTTGAAGATCCAGGCCAACAACCCGGAGCAGGAAGAAGCCGAAGAAGAAGTGGGCGTTGAATACAACGGCGGTTCGCTGGAAATCGGCTTCAACGTGAGCTACCTGCTCGACGTGCTGGGCGTGATGACCACCGAACAGGTTCGCCTGATCCTGTCCGACTCCAACAGCAGTGCGCTGGTGCAAGAGTCCGACAATGACGACTCGGCTTATGTTGTCATGCCGATGCGTCTGTAATCAGCTGATCCTGGATGTCGTTAAGTCGTGTTTCGGTCACCGCGGTGCGCAATCTGCACCCGGTGACCTTCTCCCCCTCCCCCCGCATCAACATTCTTTACGGCGCCAACGGCAGCGGCAAAACCAGTGTTCTGGAAGCCATTCATCTGCTGGGGCTTGCCCGTTCGTTTCGTAGCACGCGGCTGTTGCCGGTCATCCAGTACGAGCAACTCGCCTGCACGGTGTTCGGTCAGGTCGAATTGGCCGAGGGTGGCCACAGTGCGTTGGGCATATCTCGCGACCGTCAGGGTGAGTTTCAGATTCGCATCGACGGGCAGAACGCCCGCAGCGCTGCGCAATTGGCCGAGATCCTGCCACTGCAGTTGATCAACCCCGATAGCTTCCGCTTGCTCGAAGGTGCGCCGAAGATTCGCCGGCAGTTTCTCGATTGGGGCGTGTTCCACGTCGAACCGCGTTTCATGGCGACCTGGCAGCGTTTGCAGAAGGCCTTGCGCCAGAGAAACTCCTGGCTGCGGCATGGTACACTTGACGCCGTTTCGCAAGCGGTTTGGGACAGGGAACTGTGCCAGGCCAGCGCTGAAATCGATGAATACCGCCGCGCTTACATCAAAGCCTTGAAACCAGTCTTTGAACAAACCTTGAGCGAACTGGTTGAGCTTGAAGGTTTGACGCTCAGCTATTACCGAGGCTGGGACAAGGACCGGGAATTGAGTGCCGTACTGGCTGGCTCCGTGCAACGGGACCAGCAAATGGGTCATACCCAGGCCGGACCGCAACGGGCTGATTTGCGTCTTAGATTGGGCGCACACAATGCCGCGGACATCTTGTCCCGGGGTCAGCAGAAGCTGGTGGTTTGTGCCTTGCGAATTGCCCAGGGGCATCTGGTGAGCCAGGCCCGACGCGGCCAGTGTATTTATCTGGTGGATGACTTGCCGTCCGAGCTGGACGAGAGCCACCGTCGCGCGCTGTGCCGCTTGCTGGAAGACTTACGCTGCCAGGTTTTCATCACCTGTGTAGATCACGAATTATTGAGGGAAGGCTGGCAGACGGAAACGCCAGTCGCTCTGTTCCACGTGGAACAGGGCCGTATCACCCAGACCCACGACCATCGGGAGTGAAGGCATTGAGCGAAGAAAATACGTACGACTCAACGAGCATTAAAGTGCTGAAAGGCCTGGATGCCGTACGCAAACGTCCCGGTATGTACATTGGTGACACCGACGATGGCAGCGGTCTGCACCACATGGTGTTCGAGGTGGTCGACAACTCGATCGACGAAGCCCTCGCCGGCCACTGCGACGACATCAGCATCATCATCCACCCGGATGAGTCCATCACCGTCAAAGACAACGGCCGTGGCATCCCGGTAGACGTGCACAAAGAGGAAGGCGTTTCCGCCGCCGAGGTCATCATGACCGTCCTCCACGCTGGCGGTAAGTTCGACGATAACTCCTACAAGGTCTCCGGCGGTCTGCACGGTGTAGGTGTGTCGGTCGTGAACGCCCTTTCCGAAGAGCTGGTACTGACCGTACGCCGCAGCGGCAAGATCTGGGAACAGACCTACGTTCACGGCGTGCCTCAGGCACCGATGGCGATCGTTGGCGACAGCGAAACCACCGGCACCCAGATCCACTTCAAGGCGTCCAGCGAAACCTTCAAGAACATTCACTTCAGCTGGGACATCCTGGCCAAGCGCATTCGTGAACTGTCCTTCCTCAACTCCGGTGTCGGCATCGTCCTCAAGGATGAGCGCAGCGGCAAGGAAGAGCTGTTCAAGTACGAAGGCGGCCTGCGTGCGTTCGTTGAATACCTGAACACCAACAAGACTGCGGTCAATCAGGTGTTCCACTTCAACATCCAGCGTGAAGACGGCATTGGCGTGGAAATCGCTCTGCAGTGGAACGACAGCTTCAACGAGAACCTGTTGTGCTTCACCAACAATATTCCACAGCGCGATGGCGGTACTCACCTGGTGGGTTTCCGTTCCGCACTGACGCGTAACCTGAACAACTACATCGAGCAGGAAGGTCTGGCGAAGAAGCACAAAGTCGCCACCACCGGTGACGATGCCCGTGAAGGCCTGACCGCGATCATCTCGGTGAAAGTGCCGGATCCGAAGTTCAGCTCGCAAACCAAAGACAAGCTGGTGTCTTCCGAAGTGAAGACCGCGGTCGAGCAGGAGATGGGTAAGTACTTCTCCGACTTCCTGCTGGAAAACCCTAACGAAGCCAAGCTGGTCGTCGGCAAGATGATCGACGCGGCGCGTGCCCGTGAAGCGGCGCGCAAGGCCCGTGAGATGACCCGCCGCAAAGGCGCGCTGGACATCGCCGGCCTGCCGGGCAAGCTCGCTGACTGCCAGGAAAAAGACCCGGCGCTGTCCGAACTGTACCTCGTGGAAGGTGACTCCGCGGGCGGCTCTGCCAAGCAGGGACGTAACCGCAAGACCCAGGCGATCCTGCCGCTGAAGGGCAAGATCCTCAACGTCGAGAAAGCACGCTTCGACAAGATGATCTCGTCCCAGGAAGTGGGCACCCTGATCACCGCACTGGGCTGCGGCATCGGTCGCGAAGAGTACAACATCGACAAGCTGCGCTATCACAACATCATCATCATGACCGATGCTGACGTCGACGGTTCGCACATCCGTACCCTGCTGCTGACTTTCTTCTTCCGTCAGTTGCCGGAGCTGATCGAGCGCGGTTACATCTACATCGCCCAGCCGCCGCTGTACAAGGTCAAGAAAGGCAAGCAAGAGCAATACATCAAAGACGACGACGCCATGGAAGAGTACATGACGCAGTCGGCCCTGGAAGATGCAAGCCTGCACCTGAACGAAGAGGCCCCGGGCATTTCCGGTGAGGCGCTCGAGCGTCTGGTGAACGACTTCCGCATGGTGATGAAGACCCTCAAGCGTCTGTCGCGCCTGTACCCGCAGGAACTGACCGAGCACTTCATCTACCTGCCAGCCGTGAGCCTGGAAATGCTCGGCGACCACGCCAAGATGCAAGACTGGCTGGCCCAGTACGAAGTGCGTCTGCGCACCGTCGAGAAGTCGGGCCTGGTGTACAAGGCCAGCCTGCGTGAAGACCGTGAACGTGGCGTGTGGCTGCCGGAGGTCGAGCTGATTTCCCACGGTCTGTCGAACTACGTCACCTTCAACCGCGACTTCTTCGGCAGCAACGACTACAAGACCGTCGTCACCCTCGGCGCTCAACTGAGCACCCTGCTCGACGAAGGCGCTTACATCCAGCGCGGCGAGCGCAAGAAAGCCGTCACCGAGTTCAAGGAAGCCCTCGACTGGCTGATGGCTGAAAGCACCAAGCGCCACACCATCCAGCGCTACAAAGGTCTGGGCGAAATGAACCCGGATCAGCTGTGGGAAACCACCATGGACCCAAGCGTGCGCCGCATGCTGAAAGTCACCATCGAAGACGCCATTGGCGCAGACCAGATCTTCAACACCCTGATGGGTGATGCGGTCGAACCTCGCCGTGACTTCATCGAGAGCAATGCGTTGGCGGTATCCAACCTGGATTTCTGATCCCGGTCGGCGTCAAACAAAAAGGCCAACGCTCAAGCGTTGGCCTTTTTGTTGGCAGATCAAAAGATCGCAGCCTGCGGCAGCTCCTACATGGATTACCGGTAGGAGCTGCCGCAGGCTGCGATCTTTTGATTTTTACTCGGATGCAACCGCCACACTCTCCAACCGATACCCATACCCATAAATCGTCAGCAACTGCCAACCTCGATCTGCCGTCAGCCCCAGTTTGTTGCGCAGGCGATAGATGTGCGTATCCAGCGGCCGTGATGACGCGACTTCTTCATGCGGCCAGAAGCGTTCGTACAGATACTCCCGCGATAACGGCCGACCCAGGTTACTGAACAGGCACCGCGCCAGGCGGTACTCACGTTCGGTCATGACGACTGACTTTCCCTCGCGGGTGACACTCAGTTCAGCATCGTCGAAGGTCAGGTCATAGAAGGTCAGGACTTCGGCAGCACTGCTGCGTGGCTGGCTGTGCCGGCGCAGGACGGCGGCGACTCGGGCTTTCAGCTCGTTGGGGCGGAAAGGCTTGCTGACGTAATCGTCGGCGCCGGCGTTCAGCGCCTGGACGATATCGCTTTCGCCGTCGCGGCTGGTCAGCATGATCGCGGCGGGTGGCGACTCCATGTGTTCGCGGGTCCAGCGCAGCAGCGCCAGGCCAGTGATGTCGGGCAGTTGCCAGTCGAGGATCAGCAAGTCGAAGGTGTCCCGACGCAACTGGCGCAACAGGTCCTCACCCCGTTCAAAGCTGTGCAGCGACCAAGGCTGCTCTCCCACTGCAGCCATCTGCTGCAGGGTTTGCTCGACCCGACGCAGTTCGGCGGGTTCATCATCCAGTATCGCAACGCGCATACGCGTGGGTTCCTTGTTGCTTGGGCAGTGGCCGGCCACGTTAACGGCTCGGCCTGAGCAATAAAAGTAAGCCGTTCACCATCGGTCGACGTCCGCTATGATTCTTCGGATCTACATCCTCAGACCTGTGGCCCATGAAACCATTCACTGTCCCCTGCCCTGTTTGTCATGATTAGCCCGCGTCGGCGTGAAAGCCGCGAGCCGAGTCAGGTTCAGCGCCTGTTTCGGCGATTGGTGCGTGAGTGGTTGTGGATAAGTCTAGTGCTGTTGCCGCTGACTGCCCTGTTGTCGTATCGCGCGCAGATTAATCTGCACGATGCGTCACCGGTTTGGAGCGCGTTGCTTTCGGCGGGATGGGTGGCGGTTGTCCTCGGTTTGCTGCCGTGGCGTCCGCGCTGGGCGATCTGGGTAACGCTGGGTGGGGTGGCGGGTGTGTTGCTCACCAGCGCCGCACTAGCGGAAGTTCGTCACTGGTGGTCACCGACGCCGGCAGCGCTTGGCATATTGTTCGGCTACCTGGTCTGGAACTGGCGGCGCCTGAGCGTGGTGCTGACGTACTTTGGCTGGGAGCTGGCACGGCTGGATCGCGAGCCGAAAGTATTCCCGGAACGGCGCCGCGCGCAATTCACCAGCGCTGACCAGCTGCAGGGCCAAATCATGGCACTGGAGCAAGCCATGAGCCGCACGCGCGATACCCGGCGCTTCATTGCCGACGGTCTGGAATACCTGCCGGTGGCGACACTGATCAGCGATCCCAAGGGGCAGATACTGCTCGGCAATCGCAAGGCGCGGGTATTGTTTGATCACCCGCTGGTTGGCGACGACGTCCTCGAGCATCTGGCCCGCCTCGGTTATCCGGAGTTGTCCACAGAACCACGTCCGGCGCTTTCCACCCTGGCGCTGCTGGAGTTTCGCGATCACAAGGAACGCAGCTTGCGTCTGGAACGGGCGGCTTTGCTGCCGGTGGATGGCGATACCCCCATCGGCTGGCTGCTGAGCCTCACAGACCTGAGTGCCGAACGCGCCGCCGAAGAACAGCGTGGGGTCTTGTTGCGGTTTCTTTCCCACGACCTGCGCGCCCCACATTCAGCGATTTTGGCCCTGCTCGATGTGCATCGCCATCAAGCCGGAGCGGACTCACCGCTGTTCGAACAGATCGAGCGCCAGGTACGCCGCGCGTTGGAATTGACCGATGGTTTCGTGTTGCTGGCCCGTGCGGAATCCGAGGCTTACCAGTTTCAACCCAGTCTGTTCGCGATGCTGGTGCTGGACGTGCTGGATCAGGCGCTGCCCATTGCTCAGCAGAAAAGCATCAAACTGTTGCACGCGATGGATGAGCAATCCCAGGAACGCCTGATCAGCGCGGATCAAGGCCTGTTGACCCGGGCCTTGTTCAACCTGTTGGAAAACGCCATCAAGTACAGCCCGGCAGGCACCACGATTCAGTTGAGCGTCAGTTGCCAAGGCGAGTGGCTGTGCTGTGAATTGACCGATCAGGGCAAAGGCATTGCCGCCGAGGAACTGCCGGATCTGTTCACTCAATACCGACGATTTTCATCGGCGCAGGGAATTGATGGTATCGGGCTGGGGCTGTCGATGGTCAAGGCAGTGATTGATCATCATGGCGGTCGCATCGAGTGCCACAGCATCGTCGATCAAGGCACTACGTTCCGGCTGCAGCTACCGTTGATGGCCGAGTGAACAGGCACAAAAAACCGGCTATATCAGCCGGTTTCTTTACTTCCGAAAAAAACTTATGCACCTTTTACGGTATTTTATGAGCTTGAGAAATATATAAGTAAATCAATAAGTTACTTTCAATATTCAGGCTTTTTCTACAAAACCGTACACAGGTTATCCACAAAATCTCAGACAGCCAGCTGATCATTCGCGGCAGGTGCCTGCGGCGCCGGTGGCAGCGAACCCATTTCGCGCTGAGTCTGTTCGTTCCAGGCCTGTACCCGGTCGTTCAGATCGGCGATGGCGCGAGGTCCAGTGCCTTCGGCGTACATCGGCTGACCGATGACCACGGTGATCACACCCGGCGTCTTGCCCCAGCCGATTTTCGGCCAGAACTTGCCGGCATTGTGTGCAATCGGCAGGACCGGAAGCGCCGCATTCACCGCCAAGGCGCTGCCACTGCGCGAGAACTTGCCAATAGTGCCGTGGGGAACGCGGGTGCCTTCCGGGAAGATCAATACCCAGACGTTGTCCTTGAGCAGTTCATCACCTTTGGCTGCGACTTGCTTGAGTGCGGCTTTCGGGTTGTCGCGGTCAATCGCGATCGGCCGCAGCATGGCCATGGCCCAGCCGAAGAACGGCACGTACAGCAATTCACGCTTGAGCACCTGGCTCAAGGGCGAGAAATAAGCGGAGAGAAAGAACGTCTCCCAGGTGCTCTGGTGGTTCGACTGAATCACACAGGGCCGGTCCGGCACGTTTTCCGCGCCTTTGATTTCGTAACGAATGCCGAGAAACACCTTGGTCAACCACAAGGCGCAACGGCACCAGTACACGTTGATAAAACGATAACGCGCCTTGAACGGCAGAAAGGGCGCGATAAAAAAGCTCAGGCTGCACCACAGCAAGGCAGTGGTGCCCAGCAGCAGGTAAAAGAGAAAAATTCTGATGGCCTGCAGTATCGACATGGCGACGTTTACCGTTACGGGCACTGCCCGACTGTTCAAGCGCACTCCCGATCAATCCCTGGTCAGGAACTTCAGAAGCACTCTAGTTGTGGATAAGTTCTGCGGCAATCGCCGCCAGATCGTCAAAAATCAGGGTGCCGACCGGAAGGGTCTTGCCCAGAGTTTTTTCGCCTTTCCCGGTCTTTACCAAAACGGGCTGTGAATCGACGGCTTTGGCGGCCTCCAGGTCACCAAGGCTGTCGCCGACGAACCAGACATTCGTCAGCGCCACGTTGTAATGCGCCGCGATGGTTTGCAACATCCCCGGTTTCGGCTTGCGACAGTCGCAACCTTCATCCGGCCCGTGCGGGCAATACACGATCAGCCCGACTTCACCGCCCTGCTCCGCCACCAGCGCGCGCAAGCGCGCGTGCATGGCGTCGAGGGTGGCGAGGTCGTAATAGCCGCGAGCAATACCCGACTGGTTGGTGGCCACCGCCACCGTCCAGCCGGCCTTGCTCAACTGCGCAATCGCTGCGATCGAGCCGGGCAGCGGAATCCACTCTTCCACCGACTTGATGTAAGCATCGGAGTCGTAATTGATCACTCCGTCCCGATCGAGAATCAGCAGTTTCAACAGCAGTCCCTCAACCCAGCAGCGAAATGTCGGCAACCCCGAGGAACAGACCACGCAGGCGCGCCAGCAGCGCGTAGCGGTTGGCCCGGACCTTGGCGTCTTCGGCATTGACCATGACGGCGTCGAAGAACGCATCTACCGGTTCGCGCAATGCCGCCAGACGCGCCAGCGATTCGTTGTACTGACGCGCTGCGGCCATTGGCTGCACCGCTTGATCCGCTTGCTGGATCGCCGAATACAGCGAGAACTCGTTGGCGTTGTCGAAGTATTTGGCCTCGACCACGGTCGGCACCGAGCCTTCGACTTTGCTCAACAGGTTCGATACACGCTTGTTGACCGCCGCCAGCGCCGCCGCTTCCGGCAGTTTGCGGAAGGCCTGTACCGCTTGTACACGCTGGTCGAAGTCCAGCGCCGAACCCGGCTTCAGGGCACGGACCGACAGGTAAGTGGCAACATCCACGCCTTCGTCTTCGTAACGCGCCCGCAGACGGTCGAAGATGAATTCCAGCACCGAATCGGCCAGACCGGCAGCCTTGACCTTGGCGCCGAACGCAGTCACGGCGAAGGCCACGGCGTCGTTCAAGTCCAGATCCAGTTGTTTCTCGATCAGGATGCGCAGCACACCCAGCGCCGCACGGCGCAGGGCATACGGGTCTTTGCTGCCGGTTGGCAGCATGCCGATACCGAAGATACCGACCAGAGTGTCGAGTTTGTCGGCGATCGCGACAGCGGCACCGGTCAGGGTCGCCGGCAGTTCAGCACCGGCACCGCGTGGCATGTACTGCTCGTTCAGCGCCAGCGCGACATCTTCCGGCTCGCCGTCATTGAGCGCGTAGTAGTAACCGGCGACACCTTGCATCTCCGGGAACTCGCCGACCATTTCGGTGGCCAGGTCGCACTTCGACAGCAAGCCGGCACGGGCCGCCCACGAAGCGTTGCCGCCGATGCGCGCGGCAATGTATGCCGCCAGTTTCGAAACGCGCTCGGCTTTGTCGTAGACGCTGCCGAGTTTTTCCTGGAACACCACGTTCTGCAGGCGCAGGTTGAAATCTTCGAGTTTCTGCTTCTTGTCTTGCTTGAAGAAGAACTCGGCGTCGGTCAGACGTGGGCGAACCACTTTCTCGTTACCGGCGATGATCTGCTGCGGGTCTTTGGATTCGATGTTCGCCACGGTGATGAAACGCGGCAGCAACTTGCCCTCGGCATCCAGCAGGCAGAAGTACTTCTGATTGTCCTGCATGGTGGTGATCAGCGCTTCCTGCGGCACGTCGAGGAAACGTTCCTCGAACGAGCACACCAGCGGCACCGGCCATTCAACCAGCGCGGTCACTTCGTCGAGCAGCGCCGGAGGCACGATTGCAGTGCCTTCCTGACGGGTCGCCAGCTCTTCGGTGCGCTTGCTGATGATCTCGCGACGCTCGTTGGCGTCGGCCAATACATAAGCAGCACGCAGGTCGGCCAGGTAGCTCGACGGCGAACCGATGCGCACGCTTTCCGGGTGATGGAAACGGTGACCACGGGAGTCGCGGCCAGCCTTCTGCGCGAGGATGGTGCAGTCGATGACCTGGTCACCGAGCAGCATCACCAGCCACTGGGTCGGACGCACGAACTCTTCCTTGCGCGCCCCCCAACGCATGCGTTTCGGGATCGGCAGGTCGTTCAGCGAATCTTCGACGATGGTCGGCAGCAGGCTCGCGGTCGGCTTGCCGGCGATGTTCTGGCTGTAGCGCAGTTTCGGACCGCTCTGGTCGATTTCGCTCAGCTCGACGCCGCACTTCTTGGCGAAGCCCAGGGCGGCCTGAGTCGGGTTGCCTTCAGCGTCGAAAGCGGCCTGACGTGGCGGGCCGTCGAGGTTGATGCTGCGATCCGGCTGCTGGGTGGCCAGCGCCGTGATCAGCACGGCCAGACGCCGTGGTGCGGCGTAGACGGTTTTGCTTTCGTAGCTCAGGCCGGCAGCTTGCAGGCCCTTGTCGATACCGGCGAGGAACGCTTCAGCCAGGGTGTTGAGGGCTTTTGGCGGCAGTTCTTCGGTGCCCAGTTCAACCAGAAAATCTTGAGCACTCATTGTGCAGCCTCCAGCTTGGCCAGTACTTCGTCACGCAGGTCCGGGGTCGCCATCGGGAAGCCCAGCTTGGCGCGCGCCAGCAGGTAGGCTTGCGCAACGGAACGCGCCAGGGTGCGAACGCGCAGAATATATTGCTGACGCGCGGTCACCGAGATCGCCCGGCGCGCATCCAGCAGGTTGAAGGTGTGCGAGGCCTTCAGGACCATTTCGTAGCTTGGCAACGGCAGCGGCTGGTCGAGTTCGATCAGGCGCTTGGCTTCGCTTTCATAGAAGTCGAAAAGTTCGAACAGTTTGTCGACGTTGGCGTGTTCGAAGTTGTAGGTGGACTGCTCCACTTCGTTCTGGTGGAACACGTCGCCGTAGGTCACTTTGCCGAACGGACCGTCAGCCCAGACCAGGTCGTAGACCGAATCCACGCCCTGCAGGTACATGGCCAGACGTTCCAGACCGTAAGTGATCTCGCCGGTCACCGGGTAGCACTCGATGCCGCCAGCCTGCTGGAAGTAAGTGAACTGAGTCACTTCCATGCCGTTGAGCCAGACTTCCCAGCCCAGACCCCAGGCGCCGAGGGTCGGCGATTCCCAGTTGTCTTCGACGAAGCGAATGTCGTGGACCAGCGGGTCCAGGCCGACATGCTTGAGCGAGCCCAGGTACAGTTCCTGGAAATTGTCCGGGTTCGGCTTCAGGACCACCTGGAACTGATAGTAGTGCTGCAGACGGTTCGGGTTTTCCCCGTAGCGGCCGTCAGTCGGACGGCGGCTTGGCTGCACGTACGCGGCGTTCCAGGTTTCCGGGCCGATGGCGCGCAGGAAGGTCGCGGTGTGGAAAGTGCCGGCGCCTACTTCCATATCGTAGGGCTGAAGTACCACACAACCTTGCTCGGCCCAGTATTGCTGGAGCGCGAGGATCAAGTCTTGGAAGGTACGCACGGCTGGCGTAGGCTGGCTCACGAAATTCACCTGTTTCTTGGGCTGCGATTTAAAGAGCGGGAGTATACCCGATTCAGTCGCACCTCCACCCCCTGGAGCCTTATGCCACGCTGCTTTTGGTGTACCGAAGATCCGCTGTACATGGCTTATCACGATCAGGAGTGGGGCACGCCGCTACGCGATGCGCAGGGTTTGTTCGAGTTGCTTTTGCTCGAAGGGTTCCAGGCCGGGCTGTCGTGGATCACCGTGCTGCGTAAACGCGAGCGCTACCGCGAGGTGTTGTACGGCTTCGACGTGCAGCGCGTGGCGCAGATGAGCGACGCCGAGATCTATGAACTGATGCTCGATCCGGGGATCATCCGCAACCGCCTCAAACTCAATGCCGCCCGGCGCAATGCCCAGGCCTGGCTGGCGCTGGAAGACCCGGTGGCCTTCCTCTGGTCGTTTGTCGGCGACCGCCCGATCATCAATCATTTCAAGGATCGCAGCGAAGTCCCGGCGATCACGCCCGAAGCGCTGGCCATGAGCAAGGCCCTGAAAAAGGCCGGCTTCACCTTCGTTGGCCCAACCATTTGCTACGCACTGATGCAGGCTTCGGGCATGGTCATGGATCACACTCAGGACTGTGACCGCTACGCGCAGCTGGTCAACGGCGGTTAGAATGGCCGCCTCGCGCACAGCACAAAATCAGGAGTGACCTGTGGAAAAGTTTAAAGGCGCCTTGCTGGTAGGCGCTCTGCGGCTGTTTGCCCTGCTGCCATGGCGGGCCGTGCAGGCCGTGGGTTCGGCGATCGGCTGGATCATGTGGAAAACCCCCAACCGTTCCCGCGACGTGGTGCGGATCAACCTTTCCAAATGTTTTCCACAGATGGATCCGGCCGAACGCGAGCGCCTGGTCGGCCAGAGCCTGAAAGACATCGGCAAGTCCCTGACCGAAAGCGCCTGCGCCTGGATCTGGCCGGCCCAGCGTTCGATCGATCTGGTGCGCGAAGTTGAGGGCCTCGACATCCTCAAGGAGGCGCTGGCCTCGGGCAAAGGGGTGGTCGGCATCACCAGCCATCTGGGCAACTGGGAAGTGCTCAACCACTTCTATTGCAGCCAGTGCAAACCGATCATTTTCTACCGCCCGCCAAAGCTCAAGGCGGTGGATGAATTGCTGCGCAAGCAACGCGTGCAACTGGGCAACAAAGTCGCTGCTTCCACCAAGGAAGGCATCCTCAGCGTGATCAAGGAAGTGCGCAAAGGTGGTGCAGTGGGCATTCCGGCTGACCCGGAACCGGCCGAGTCCGCAGGGATCTTCGTGCCGTTCTTCGCCACCCAGGCACTGACCAGCAAATTCGTGCCGAACATGCTCGCCGGCGGCAAAGCGGTCGGCGTGTTTCTGCATGCCCTGCGTCTGCCGGACGGTTCCGGCTACAAAGTGATCCTCGAGGCGGCGCCCGAAGCCATGTACAGCACCGATACCGAGGAGTCCTGTGCGGCCATGAGCAAAGTGGTCGAGCGCTATGTCGCGGCGTATCCGAGCCAGTACATGTGGAGCATGAAGCGCTTCAAGAAACGCCCGCCGGGCGAAGCGCGCTGGTACTGAGCAAGTTGGCACACTCTGTGGATAACCTGCAGGAGCTGCCGCAGGCTGCGATCTTTTGATCCAGCTTCTGCGGCTTATCCACAGCCTCGTTCATACAAGGGCGCATAAAGATGTCCGAACAACGCAAATCCTTCCGCATCAAGATCACCCACGACAGCTTCGGTGAGTGCCTGGGGCAGACGCGCAATCTGTCGGCCACCGGCGTGTATGTCCAGCATCCAGGCCTGGCTTCGTTGCCCAAAGGCGCGGTGGTTTATGGTCAGGTGCAGGGTTTACCCACAGGCGCGCCACGGGTGCGAATGGAAGTGGTCACGGTGGATGCCGAGGGCATTGGCCTGCGCTATCTCTAGCTTATTGCGCCTGGCGGTCGAGCTTCTTCAGAAACACGGTCATTTCCTTTTCGGCCTGCTTGTCGCCATGGGCGCGGGCGGCTTCCAGACCTTGCTCCCACGCCTGCCGCGCGGCGGCGTGCTCGCCCAGTGCAAGCTGAGCCTTGCCCAATAGTTTCCACGCCGCCGAGTACTTCGGGTCGAAACCGACACAGCGCTGGAAATGCTCGGCTGCCTTGGCGTTCTCTCCCAAATCCAGATAACCCTTGCCCAGGCCAAAGCGCAGCAATGAGTTATCCACACCCTTGGCGAGCATTTTTTCCAGGGATTCGAGCATCGGTGGAGTCCTTTTCTAGTGCTTCAGAAAGATCTGCGGTGCCGCCATCGTTGGCAAGCCAGCTCCCACAAGGATCTCGGGTGCACATCACATTTGTGAACAACCGAAAAACCTGTGGGAGCTGGCTTGCCAGCGATGGGGCCAATGAAGGCACCGCTCATTCAGGATCAGAAGAAGCTCAGACCCACATGAAACAGCTTCTCCACATCGCGGATATGCTTTTTATCCACAAGGAACAGAATCACATGGTCACCCGTTTCGATCACCGTATCGTCGTGGGCGATGATCACTTCTTCGTTGCGGATGATCGCGCCAATCGTGCTGCCCGGCGGCAGGCCGATTTTCTCGATCGGCCGGCCGATGACCTTGCTCGACTTCGCATCGCCGTGGGCAATCGCCTCAATGGCTTCCGCCGCACCCCGACGCAGTGAATGCACACTGACGATATCGCCACGCCGTACGTGAGCGAGCAAAGTGCCGATGGTCGCCAGTTGCGGACTGATGGCGATGTCGATGTCGCCCCCCTGAATCAGGTCGACGTACGCCGGGTTGTTGATAATCGTCATCACCTTCTTCGCCCCCAGCCGTTTGGCCAGCAGCGACGACATGATGTTGGCTTCGTCATCGTTGGTCAGCGCGAGGAAGATGTCGGCGTCGGCAATGTTCTCTTCCAGCAGCAGATCACGGTCCGACGCGCTGCCCTGCAACACCACGGTGCTGTCGAGGGTGTCGGAGAGATAACGGCAGCGTGCCGGGTTCATTTCGATGATCTTTACTTGATAACGGCTTTCGATGGCCTCGGCCAGACGCTCGCCGATCTGCCCGCCACCGGCAATCACGATGCGCTTGTAGGTTTCGTCGAGACGGCGCATTTCGCTCATCACCGCGCGAATATTCTCACGGGCGGCGATGAAGAAAACTTCGTCATCGGCCTCGATCACCGTATCGCCCTGCGGCAGGATCGGTCGGTCCCGGCGGAAAATCGCCGCGACACGCGTCTCGACATTCGGCATGTGCTCGCGCAACTGGCGCAGTTGCTGGCCCACCAGCGGTCCGCCGTAATAGGCGCGCACCGCCACCAGTTGCGCCTGGCCTTCGGCGAAATCGATCACTTGCAGCGCGCCCGGATGCTGGATCAGACGCTTGATGTAGTTGGTCACCACTTGCTCGGGGCTGATCAGCACGTCGACCGGAATCGCTTCATTCTGGAACAGCTGTTCTTCGCGATTGAGGTAGGACGCTTCGCGCACCCGGGCGATCTTGGTCGGGGTGTGGAACAGCGTGTGCGCGACCTGGCAGGCGACCATGTTGGTTTCGTCGCTGTTGGTCACCGCCACGAGCATATCGGCATCGTCGGCGCCGGCCTGACGCAATACCGACGGCAGCGAGCCGCGGCCCTGAATGGTGCGGATGTCGAGACGGTCGCCGAGGTCGCGCAGGCGCTCGCCGTCGGTGTCGACCACGGTGATGTCGTTGGCTTCGCTCGCCAGGTGTTCGGCCAGCGAACCGCCGACCTGCCCCGCACCGAGGATGATGATTTTCATCCAGTCACTCCGTTGAATCCGTTTAGCCGCGCGCGGCAGCGATCTTGATCAGCTTGGCGTAGTAGAACCCGTCATGCCCGCCCTGCTGGGCCAGCAATTGGCGACCGTGGGGCTGTTTGATCCCGGCGGTGGTCGCCAGATCCAGTTCGCGGGCACCCGGCGTGCGCTCGAGAAACGCGGCGATGACGTCGGTGTTCTCGGTTGGCAAGGTCGAGCAAGTGGCGTAGAGCAAAATGCCGCCGACTTCGAGGGTTTTCCACAGGGCGTCGAGCAGCTCGCCTTGCAGCTGTGCGAGGGCAGCGATGTCGTCGGCCTGACGAGTCAGCTTGATGTCCGGGTGGCGGCGGATCACGCCGGTGGCCGAGCATGGCGCGTCGAGCAGGATGCGCTGGAACGGCTTGCCGTCCCACCACGCTGCGGTGTCGCGTCCGTCAGCGGCGATCAGTTCGGCGCTCAGGCCCAGTCGCTCAAGGTTTTCCTTCACCCGCACCAGACGTTTGGCTTCCAGATCCACGGCCACCACGCCGGCCAGCGCCGATTCGGCTTCGAGGATGTGGCAGGTCTTGCCACCCGGAGCGCAGCAAGCGTCGAGTACGCGCTGGCCGGGGGCGAGATCGAGCAGATCGGCGGCCAATTGCGCCGCTTCGTCCTGCACGCTGATCCAGCCTTCGGCAAAACCCGGCAGGCTGCGCACGTCGGTGGCGGCTTCGAGGACGATGCCGTCGCGGCTGTAAACACACGGCGTGGCAGCGATGCCAGCGTCGCTGAGCAAGCCAAGGTAGGCGTCGCGGCCATGATGTCGGCGGTTGACCCGGAGGATCATCGGCGGATGCGCGTTATTCGCCGCGCAGATCGCTTCCCATTGTTCCGGCCAGAAGGCTTTCAGGGATTTTTGCAGCCAGCGCGGGTGGGCGGTGCGCACCACCGGGTCGCGCTCAAGTTCCGCGAAAATCGTCTCGCTTTCGCGCTGGGCGTTGCGCAGCACGGCATTGAGCAACCCCTTGGCCCACGGCTTTTTCAGCTTATCGGCGCAACCGACGGTTTCGCCGATGGCCGCGTGCGGCGGCACGCGGGTGTAGAGCAGTTGATAGAGACCGACCAGCAGCAACGCCTCGACATCGGCGTCGGCAGCCTTGAACGGCTTCTGCAAAAGCTTTTCCGCCAGTGCCGACAGCCGTGGCTGCCAGCGCGCAGTACCGAACGCCAGATCCTGAGTGAAACCGCGATCACGGTCTTCGACCTTGTCCAGTTGCGTCGGCAGGGAGCTGTTCAGCGATGCCTTGCCACTGAGCACGGCGGCGAGTGCCTTGGCGGCGGCCAGACGCGGGTTCATTGTGCGTCCACCACGGCGCCGAGCACGGTGCCGACGGCGAATTTCTCGCGGCGGCTGTTGAACAGATCGGCGAAGTTCAGCGCCTTGCCGCCGGGCAGTTGCAGGCGGGTCAGGCACAGCGCCTGCACACCGCAGGCGACGATCAGACCGTCCTTGCTGGCGCTGAGGATTTCACCCGGTGCGCCTTTGCCGTCAGCCAGCGTTGCGGCCAGCACTTTCAGCGCTTCACCATTGAGGGTGCTGTGGGTGATCGGCCATGGGTTGAAAGCGCGGACCAGACGCTCCAGTTCGACCGCCGGACGGCTCCAGTCGAGGCGCGCTTCGTCTTTGTTCAGTTTGTGGGCGTAGGTGGCGAGCTCGTCGTTCTGCACTTCGCCTTCGAGGGTTCCGGCGGCCAGACCGGCAATTGCCTGGACCACGGCGGGCGGACCCATTTCGGCGAGGCGGTCGTGCAGCGTGCCGCCGGTGTCGTTGGCGCTGATCGGGGTCACGACCTTGAGCAGCATCGGTCCGGTGTCGAGGCCCGCTTCCATGCGCATCACGGTCACGCCGCTTTCGGCATCACCGTGTTCCACGGCGCGCTGGATCGGCGCCGCACCGCGCCAGCGTGGCAGCAGCGAAGCGTGGCTGTTGATGCAGCCAAGGCGCGGAATATCCAGCACCGCTTGCGGCAGGATCAGGCCGTAGGCGACCACCACCATCAAGTCCGGCTTCAGTGCGGCGAGTTCAGCCTGTGCCTCAGCGTTGCGCAGGGTCGGCGGCTGCAACACCTGGATATTATTTTCCTGCGCCAACTGCTTAACCGGGCTCGGCATCAGTTTTTGCCCACGACCGGCCGGACGATCCGGTTGGGTGTAGACCGCAACGATCTCGTAAGGGCTGTTCAGCAGGGCCTTGAGATGTTCGGCGGCGAATTCCGGGGTGCCGGCAAAAACGATGCGCAGTGGCTCAGTCATGAAAGGAGTCTCATAAAAAGAAAAAGGCTTGCCGCAGCAAGCCTTTGAAGAGGGGCATCAAGCGTTCTGGCGGTGCAGCTTTTCCAGTTTCTTCTTGATCCGGTCGCGTTTGAGCGTGGACAGGTAATCGACGAACAACTTGCCGTTGAGGTGGTCGCATTCGTGCTGGATGCACACCGCGAGAAGGCCTTCGGCGATCAGTTCGTAAGGCTGGCCATCGCGGTCCAGTGCCTTGATTTTGACCTTCTGCGGGCGGTCGACGTTTTCGTAGAAACCCGGCACCGACAGGCAGCCTTCCTGGTATTGATCCATCTCGTCGGTCAGCGATTCGAACTCGGGGTTGATGAACACCCGGGGTTCGGTGCGGTCTTCGGAGAGGTCCATCACGACGATACGTTTGTGCACGTTGACCTGGGTCGCGGCGAGGCCGATGCCCGGCGCTTCATACATTGTTTCAAACATGTCATCGACCAACTGACGCACTTCGTCGTCCACTACAGCCACAGGCTTGGCGATAGTACGCAGACGCGGGTCCGGGAATTCGAGGATGTTTAAAATGGCCATAGGCTGATTGCTGCACGTATTGAGTAAAGTCGGGTCGATGGCCTGGCAGGTCCGAAGATGCAGGCTACCGTTGTGAAGCGTAGCTAATGCAATTTGCAGTAGCGAGCCACGGGGGCTCTGACGGTTCACGCGAACGCACATGATAAAGGGATTCGCTGCATGAGGAAAACACTACTCGCCCTGCTGCTTCTGGCTTCGGCCGCGGCTGCGCAAGGGCAAGTGCAACTCAGGGATGGTTTTCCACAGCAATACACGGTGGTTTCGGGAGACACCCTCTGGGACATTTCCGGCAAATACCTGCGCGAGCCCTGGCAATGGCCACAGCTGTGGCGGGCCAATCCGCAAATTGAAAACCCCAACCTGATCTACCCCGGCGACACGCTGACGCTCAGTTACGTCAACGGCCAGCCGCAACTGACCCTCAAGCGCGGCGAGTCACGGGGCACCATCAAGCTGTCGCCACGCATCCGCACCAGCCCGGTGGCCGAGGCGATTCCGAGCATTCCGCTGAAATCGATCAACAGCTTTCTGCTGAGCAACCGCATCGTCGACAAGGTCGAGGACTTCGACAAGGCGCCGTACATCGTCGCCGGCGATGCCGAGCGCGTGTTGAGCGGCACCGGCGACCGAATCTTCGCTCGCGGGCATTTCGACCCGAATCAGCCGGTGTACGGCATCTTCCGCCAGGGCAAGGTCTATACCGACCCGCAGACCAAGGAGTTCCTGGGGATCAACGCCGACGATATCGGTGGCGGTGAAATCGTCGCCACCGAAGGCGACGTCGCCACCCTCGCCCTGCAACGCACCACTCAGGAAGTGCGTCTGGGCGACCGCCTGTTCAGCGGCGAAGAGCGCTCGGTCAATTCGACCTTCATGCCCAGCGCCCCGAGCACCCACATCAATGGACTGATCATCGACGTGCCGCGTGGTGTCACGCAGATCGGCGTAATGGACGTGGTCACCCTGAACAAGGGCAGGCGCGACGGCCTCGCCGAAGGCAATGTGCTGGTGGTGATGAAAACCGGGGAAACCGTGCGTGACCGGATCACCGGCCAGCCGCTGAAAATTCCTGACGAACGGGCCGGTCTGCTGATGGTGTTCCGCACCTACGACAAGCTCAGTTATGGCCTCGTACTCAACGCATCACGCTCGTTGGCGGTGCTCGACAAGGTGCGAAATCCTTAGCAGGCTTAACAAGTTACCAACAGAGTTATCCACAGCTTGTTCCGAATGGTTCGGGACTTATAACGATCAAGGATGATCCATGATGCTGTCTGCCAGTACCTCCATTTCCCCTGCGGAACTGGAAGCGCGTTTGCGCCTGCACCGCTTGCCGGAAATCGGCCCGAAACGTTTTGCCAAGCTGCTTGAAGCCTTCGGCTCGGCGTCAAAAGCCATCAGTGCGCCAGGCAGTGCCTGGCGTGCGCTGGGTTTGCCGGCGGCGTGCAGTGACGCTCGGCGCAGTTGCGAAGTGCGCGATGGCGCGAGCCATGCATTGCGCTGGCTAGAGCAGCCGCAGCAGCATGTGCTGATGTGGGATCAAGCGGATTATCCGGCGTTGCTGGCGCAGATTCCCGACCCGCCACCGCTGTTGTTTGTGGCCGGCAATCCGCTGATGCTGGAAAAACCGCAACTGGCGATGGTTGGCAGTCGCCGTGCTTCACGGCCGGGAATGGACACCGCCGCAGCGTTTTCCCGTAGCCTGGCCGGGGCCGGTTTTGCCATCACCAGTGGTTTGGCGCTGGGTATCGATGCGGCGGCCCATCAAGCGGCGCTGGACGTCGGCGGACAAACCGTCGGCGTGCTTGGCACGGGACTGGAAAAATTTTATCCACAGCGCAATCGACGCCTTGCAGATGCAATGATCGCCTCCGGCAGTGCGGTGCTTTCAGAGTTTCCCCTGGACGCCGGCCCGACGGCGAGCAATTTTCCCCGACGCAACCGGATCATCAGTGGTCTGTCCCTGGGCGTGCTGGTGGTAGAGGCCAGTGTCGCCAGCGGTTCGCTGATCACCGCACGACTGGCGGCGGAACAGGGCCGCGAGGTCTATGCGATTCCTGGCTCGATTCACCACCCCGGCGCGCGAGGTTGTCACCAGTTGATCCGCGACGGTGCGGTGCTGGTGGAAACCATCGAACACATCCTCGAAGCCCTGCGCGGCTGGCAGCAGCTGCCGTTATCCACAGATATGCCGGAGACCGGACACCCGTTGCTTGCCTTGCTGCATGCAGCGCCGCACACCAGTGAGGCTTTGGCCGACAACTGTGGCTGGGCGTTGCCCAAAGTGCTGGCGGCGCTGACCGAACTGGAAATGGACGGCCGTGCGGTGTGTGAAAACGGTCGCTGGCTGGCCAGGACACGCTAGGTTTTACAGGGAAGATCGGTAAACTGCGCAAAACCTGTTTGCGGAGAGTTTTTTCATGGTCAACAGTTGGCGTGTGCAACAAGCCGCACGAGAGATTCGCGCCGGGGCGGTGATTGCCTATCCAACCGAAGCCGTCTGGGGGCTGGGTTGCGACCCGTGGAATGAAGAGGCGGTGGATCGACTGCTGGCGATCAAGAACCGTTCGGTGGACAAGGGCCTGATCCTGGTCGCCGACAATATCCGTCAGTTCGACTTCCTGTTCGAAGATTTCCCGCAAGAATGGATCGACCGCATGGCCAGCACCTGGCCGGGGCCGAACACCTGGCTGGTGCCGCATCAGAACCTGTTGCCGGAATGGGTGACGGGCGTGCACGACACCGTGGCTTTGCGGGTCAGCGATCATCCGCAGGTGCGGGATCTGTGCTCGATGGTCGGGCCGTTGATCTCGACTTCGGCCAACCCGCAGGGGCGGCCGGCGGCGCGCACGCGGTTGCGCGTCGAGCAGTATTTCCGTGGGCAGATCGATCTGATCCTCGGCGGCCAACTGGGTGGGCGCAAGAACCCCAGCGTGATCCGCGATCTGGCAACCGGCAAGGTCATTCGTCCCGACTGATCCTGCGTCGAAAACCTTTACCGTGAGTCTTCCTCGCCTGAATGGCGAGGAATACTACGCGTGCCTGCGATTTATCCTGCAATGACGCTGTTTTCCATGTCGGAAAAGTCGCCAAGTGTCTGTATTCATTGATATTTCCCACTTGATTATCAGACTTTCTGGCGTGGCGGAATTGCCAAAAGCAACCATCCTTTCCCTGCACTTGAAACACTTCGATAAGTTAAGGTCTGCGGAGAAAGAATGGACACTACGAATTTGCAACTCACGGATTACCTGCGGGCGCTTCAGGTGACGTTGAAGAGTCACCATGACGGGTGTCGCATCGTGATGCTTGAGGCGGGGGCGGATACTCAGGAGTTCGACCGGTTTATCGATCGACAATTTCGGCTTCGGCTGCAGCATTACATGCTGACTTCACGGGCGCGGATGCTTGAAACCAGACTGGCGATAAAGTCGCGCAGTACTCACTTTCTGCTGTATCGCCACGATCAACTGCTGGCGGTACTGAGGGCGACTCCGGCACCGTTCGAATGGGTATCGCTGGCGCAGCAACACGTTTCTCCCACGGCGGCGCTGTCGCGCCATGTCGAATTCAGCCGCTTGATCTCCTACACACCCAATCAGCTACCCATCGCGGTCAATGGTCTGTTGGCAGCCGCTACCGAATGGGCCATCAAACGCGGCTATAAGGGCGTGACCGCGTTGTGCAGATCGCAACAGCTGCGCTTTTACCAGCGTTTCGGGCTGACGCCGATCGCCTCCAACGCGCTGCACATCGAACAGCGCGCACGCGGCGATTACTGGGTGGTGTCAGCCGAATGGCGGCAAATCCTCGCGGCGGTTCAACCGCCGGATCATGCGACGGTTGGCCATTTGGTGCAGAAACCGCTGGAGTGTCATCTGCCGAGGTGTTGAACGCGTTCGAACGGTGTTGCCAGCCAGGAAGTTGCAACCCTGACTGGCAAGCCGCCGAAGGTGGATCAGGGCAGCAGGATGGTCGAGCCGGTGGTGCGTCGCGCCGACAGTTCGGTCTGCGCCTTCGCCGCATCAGCCAGTGAATAGCGCTGGCTGATGTCGACCTTGAGCTTGCCGCTGATGATCATCTCGAACAGCTCGTCGGCCATGCGCTGCAGGTTCTCGGCGTTGTTGGCGTAGGTCACCAGGGTTGGCCGGGTCACGTACAGCGAACCCTTGGCCGCGAGAATCCCCAGATTGACCCCGTCCACTGCACCGGAGGCGTTGCCGAAACTCACCACCAGTCCGCGCGGCGAGACGCTATCGAGCGAGGTCAGCCAGGTGTCCTTGCCGACGCCGTCGTACACCACCGGGACTTTCTGGCCATCGGTCAGCTCCAGCACCCGCTCTGCCACGTTTTCGTGGCTGTAATCGATGGTCGCCCAGGCGCCGTTGGCCTTGGCCAGTTCAGCTTTTTCCTTCGAGCTGACCGTACCGATCAGTTTCACGCCCAGCGCCTTGGCCCATTGGCAGGCCAGCGAACCGACACCCCCGGCAGCAGCGTGGAACAGAATGGTTTCGCCGCCCTTGAGTTCATAGGTCTGGCGCAGCAGATACTGTACGGTGAGGCCCTTGAGCATGACCCCGGCAGCGGTCTCGAAGCTGATCTCGTCCGGCAGCTTCACCAGATTGGCTTCGGGCAGGGTGTGCAAATCGCTGTAGGCACCCAACGGGCCGCTGCCGTAGGCGACGCGGTCGCCGACCTTGAACCGGGTGACGTCGCTGCCCACCGCATCGACGATGCCGGCACCTTCCGCGCCCAGGCCGGACGGCAAGGCTGGCGGGGCATACAGACCGCTGCGGTAATAGGTGTCGATGAAGTTCAGGCCGATCGCCTTGTTGGCCACCCGCACCTGATTCGGGCCGGGCGCGGCGGGCTGGTAGTCAACATACTCGAGCACTTCGGGACCGCCATGGGCACGGAACTGGATACGCTTTGCCATCTGCCTGCTCTCCTTGGGTCGTTTGTAAGCCCCCTATCCAACTCCCCTGCTTGATCTTCGTCAACTGCGGCACGCTTGCCTGCGGTGTTATGCTACGCGCCCATTTGCGCCGCCCCCTGCCTGCGGGGCGTGCGCGTAGTTATGCCCGATTCAAGGTGAAGCCATGACGACCCGCACCGACGCCGTAAAGGCCTATCTGCTCGACCTGCAAGACCGCATCTGCGCCGCGCTGGAAACCGAGGACGGCGGCACGCGCTTCGTCGAAGACGCCTGGAGCCGGCCTGCCGGTGGTGGCGGTCGTACCCGCGTGATCGAGAACGGTGCGGTGATCGAAAAGGGTGGCGTCAACTTTTCCCACGTGTTCGGCAGTGGTCTACCGCCGTCGGCCAGCGCCCATCGTCCGGAACTGGCCGGTCGCGGTTTCGAAGCCCTCGGCGTGTCGCTGGTGATTCACCCGCACAATCCACATGTGCCAACGTCCCACGCTAACGTGCGCTTTTTCATCGCCGAGAAGGAAGGTGAAGAACCCGTCTGGTGGTTCGGCGGCGGCTTCGATCTGACCCCGTATTACGGCAACGAAGAAGACTGCATCCACTGGCACCGCGTCGCCGAGCAAGCCTGCGCGCCGTTCGGGGCGGACGTCTATCCGCGTTACAAGGCGTGGTGCGACACCTACTTCCACATCAAGCATCGCCACGAACCGCGGGGCATCGGCGGCCTGTTTTTCGATGACCTGAACGAGTGGGACTTCGACACCAGTTTCGCCTTCATGCGCGCCATCGGTGACGCCTACATCGACGCTTACCTGCCGATCGTGCAGCGCCGCAAGCACGAGGCGTTCAGCGCCAAACAGCGTGAATTCCAGGAATTCCGCCGTGGCCGTTACGTCGAGTTCAACCTGGTGTACGACCGTGGCACGCTGTTCGGCCTGCAATCGGGCGGGCGCACCGAGTCGATTCTCATGTCGCTGCCGCCGCAAGTGCGCTGGGCCTATGACTTCAAGGCCGAGCCCGGCAGCGAGGAAGCGCGCCTGACCGACTACTTCCTGCAAGACCGCGACTGGCTGGCCCAGGCCTGAGGACTGTTGATGGATCGTTACGTCGTTTTCGGTAACCCGATCGGCCACAGCAAGTCGCCGATGATTCACAAACTGTTCGCCGAACAGACCGGGCAGCGCCTGGACTACAACACCCTGATGGCGCCGCTGGACGACTTCAGTGCCTGCGCCACGGCGTTCTTCCAGGAAGGTCGTGGCGCCAACGTCACCGTGCCGTTCAAGGAAGAGGCCTATCGTCTGGCGAACAGCCTGACCGCCCGTGCACAACGCGCTGGTGCGGTGAACACCTTGAGCAAACTGGCCGACGGTTCGCTGTTGGGCGACAACACCGACGGCGCCGGTCTGGTGCGTGACCTGACGGTGAATGCCGGGTTCAGCCTGACCGGCAAGCGCATTCTGCTGCTCGGCGCTGGTGGCGCGGTGCGCGGCGTTCTGGAGCCGTTGCTGGCGGAAAAACCGGCGTCGGTGATTATCGCCAATCGTACGGTGGACAAAGCCGAGCTGCTGGCGGAGTTGTTCTGTGATCTGGGGCCGGTATCGGCCAGTGGTTTCGACTGGTTGCAGGAGCCGGTGGACGTGATCATCAACGCCACTTCCGCCAGCCTCTCCGGCGACGTGCCGCCGATTGCAGCAAGTTTGATCGAGCCAGGCCAGACCCTGTGCTACGACATGATGTACGGCAAGGAACCGACCGCGTTCTGCCGTTGGGCCAGCGAGCATGGCGCGGCGGTGTCGATGGATGGTCTGGGGATGCTGGCTGAACAGGCTGCCGAGGCGTTTTTCCTGTGGCGCGGAGTGCGTCCGGATACGGCGCCGGTATTGGCCGAGCTGCGCCGCCAGTTGGCGCAATAACAGAACCTTTGTGGCGAGGGAGCTTGCTCCCGCTCGGGTGCGAAGCGCCCGCAACCGGCTTTGGGCTGCTGCGCAGCCAGCGGGAGCAAGCTCCCTCGCCACAGAGGTCTGGTATGGCCAGCAGGTCAGTCCTCAAACCGGATCGGGCATTTCTCCGGCCCTTCCAGCTTTCGTAACTCCTCCACCACCTGCGGCCGCGCCCGGCGCAGGGTCAGGCTGCGATCCTGACGCAGCAGGCGCCGCGCCTCCTGATGCAGCATCTCCACTCCCGAATAATCGATGAAGTTGATCTGCTGCGCTTCGATCACCACCCGCGCGCCATGCAGCCGTTGCAGGCGCACTTGCAGGTAATGGCTGGCGCCGAAAAAGATCGAGCCACCGACCCGCAGCACGTCCTCTTCGCCCTCGCGCCAATGCTGCACCCGCGGTTGTGAAGTGCGTTTGAGGTAGAAGAACAGCGACGCCAGCACCCCGGCGTAGATTGCCGTCTGCAATTCCAGCAGCAGCGTGGCGAGGCAGGTCAGCGCCATGACCACGAACTCGGCGCGGCTGACGCGCAGCAATGAGCGGATCCCGCGATGATCCACCAAACCCCAGGCAATCAGCAGAATGCTCCCGGCCATGGCCGGAATGGGAATGTGCGAAATCAGCCCGGCGCCGAAAATCGCGAACAGCGCGACCCAGATCGCCGAAAACACCCCGGCCAGCGGCGAGCAGGCACCCGCTTCGTAACTCAGGCCCGAGCGGGTGAACGAGCCGGCCGACAACGATCCGGAAAAGAACGCCCCGACAATGTTCGACAAACCCTGCGCGCGGACTTCCTGATTGGCATCGAGCAACTGCTGCGAACGCGCGGCAATCGAACGGGCAATCGACAGGCTGGTGACCAGCCCGAGCATGCCCACCGCCACGGCGCTCGGTAGCAAGCGCAGGATCAGGTCCAGATCCAGTGGCAAGCCACTGAACGGTGGCAAGCGCCCGACAAAGGCGCTGACCCGATGTACATGACCGAACATTGATGGCCACAGCCACACCAGCAGGCTGGCCAACACCAACGTAATCAACAACGTCGGCCAGCGCGGCAGCAGTTGTTTCAGCACCACGCCAACCACCACGGTGGCCAGGCCGAGTAGCAAAGAGGGTTTATCCACAGCCCTGAGGTGGTTCAACAAATCCATCAGACTGGCCAGCGCCGTGGCTTTGGCCGGCAGGTCCAGCCCCAGCAGATTGGGTAACTGGCCGATGGCAATCACGACTGCCGCACCGAGGGTGAAACCGAGCACCACTGAATGCGAGACAAAATTCACCAAAGCGCCGAAGCGCAGCAACCCCAGCAGCCACTGAAAAATTCCCGCAAGAAAGGTCAGCAACAGGATCAGCGTGATGTAGTCCTGTGACGCGGGCACGGCCAAGGGACTGACGCTGGCATACAGCACAATCGAAATCGCCGCCGTCGGGCCGCAGATCAGATGCCACGACGAACCCCACAAACAGGCGATCAGCACCGGGATGATCGCCGCATAGAGGCCGTATTCCGGGGGCAGGCCGGCGATCAGCGCGTAGGCAATTGACTGCGGTAGCGCGAGAATGGCACCGCTGAGGCCAACGACCAGATCCCGGCCGACGCTGGCGCGGGTTTGCCGGGGCAGCCAGGTCAGGAAGGGGAAGAGTGAGTGGCGACTGGGCAGGGCCATGGGGCCTCTTGGTGTGTGGGTTAAATGCAAGGTTATCAGGACGCGTCAATCACTGTGGCGAGGGAGCTTGCTCCCGCTCGACTGCGCAGCAGTCGCAAACCAGACCACTCGGTTTGTCTGCGAAAACCTGGTCAGCCCGGTTGGGAGCGCTGCGCACTCCAGCGGGAGCAAGCTCCCTCGCCACAAAAGTGCGTCAGAGTTTGGCTTTGACCGCAGGCAACGCATCCTTGCCATCCAGCGTCTTCACCCCATCCAGCCATTTATCCAGCACCGCCGGATTGGCCTTGATCCATGCCTTTACCGCTTCGGCATTGCTGACTTTCTTGTTCACCACCTCAGCCATGATGCTGTTCTCCATGTCCTGGGTGAACGACAGGTTGGTCAGCAACTTGCCCACGTTCGGGCAAGCCTCAGCGTAGCCTTTGCGCGTCAGGGTGTAGACGCTGCCGGTGTCGCCGAAATACTTCTCGCCGCCCTTGAGGTAATGCATCTTCAGCTGCACGTTCATCGGGTGGGGGGTCCAGCCGAGGAAGGTGACGAATTTCTGCTTCTTCACGGCCCGCGAGACTTCGGCGAGCATCGCTTGTTCGCTGGATTCGATCAGCTTCCACTGACCAAGGTCGAAGTCGTTCTTCTTGATGATTTCCTGCAGCGAAATGTTCGCGGGTGCACCGGAGCCGATGCCGTAGATTTTCTTGTCGAACTTGTCGGCGTATTGGTTCAGGTCGGCAAAGTTATGCACACCGGCATCCCACACATAATCCGGGACGGCCAGGGTGAACTCGGTGCCGTCGAGGTTCTTCGCCAGTTGCGTGACGTCGCCGGTGGCGACGAACTTGTCGTAGAAGCCCTGCTGCGCCGGCATCCAGTTACCGAGAAAGACATCCACCTGGCCGTCCTTCAAACCGCCGAAGGTGATCGGCACCGCGAGGGTGTCGACCTTGGCCTTGTAGCCCATGCCGTCCAGCAGAAACCCGGTGATGGCGTTAGTCGCGGCGATGTCACTCCAACCCGGATCGGCCATTTTCACGGTGTCGCAGCTTTGCTCGGCAAATGCCGAGGCGCTGCCCAGAGCCAGCAGGCCTATCGTCAGTGCTGTGGATAACTTGCGCATGGACTTCCCCTTACATTATTGGTTTTGGCAGGGTTGTGGATAACGGGCCTTGCGTTCCAGATCGTCGAGGTCGATGTGGTTGCGCATGTACTGCTGACTGGCGTCCACCAGCGGCTGGTGATCCCAGCTCTTCAGCTTGCCGATGGTCAGGGCATCGGCGACAAAACGACGACGGCGCTGGCTGGCGAGGACCTCGCGGTGAATGGCCGGCATGTCCCATTTTGCCCGCGCTTCGGCGAGAAAATCGTCGAACAGTTGGCGATGTTGCGGCGACTGGCTGAGTTCTTCGAGTTCACGCGGGTCGTTGTGCACATCGAAGAGTAGGCACGGGTCGCTTTCACTGTAGATAAATTTGTACGCGCCACGGCGGATCATCATCAGCGGGCTGACCGTGCCTTCGGCCATGTATTCGCCGAACACTTCGTCATGCCCGCCCTGCCCTTGCAGGTGCGTCAGCAGGGAGCGGCCGTCCAGCGGCAGATTCGGTTCCAGGCTGCCGCCGGCCAGTTCGACGAAGGTCGGTAACAGGTCGGCAGTGGAGACGGCAGAGCTGACACGGCCCGATTTGAACTGACCGGGTGCACTTATCAACAGGGGCACGCGAGCGGCCATCTCGAACCAATGCATTTTGTACCAGAGGCCCTTCTCTCCCAGCATGTCGCCATGGTCGCCGGAGAAGACGACGACGGTGTCTTCCATCAGCCCACAATCTTCGAGGGTTTGCAGGAGTTTGCCGACGTTGGCATCGATATAGCTGCAAGCACCGAAGTATGCTCGCCGTGCGTCGCGGATTTTATCCACAGGCAGTGGCTTGTCCCACAGGTCATAGACCTTGAGCAGGCGTTGCGAGTGTGGATCGAGGGAATGTGGATCCGGTGTCGTCGGAAGCGGGATATCCGCATCGTCGTACAAATCCCAGAACGCCTTGGGGATGGTGTACGGGTCATGTGGGTGCGTCATCGACACGGTCAGGCAGAACGGTTGGTCGCCGTCCTCGCGAATGTGGTCGAACAGGTATTGCTGGGCCTTGAACACCACCTCTTCGTCGAAGTCGAGCTGATTGGTGCGCACGCACGGCCCGGCCTGCAACACCGACGACATGTTGTGATACCAGCTCGGGCGCACGTCCGGTTCGTCCCAGTTCACCGCCCAGCCGTAGTCGGCCGGGTAGATGTCGCTGGTCAGACGCTCTTCGTAGCCGTGCAATTGGTCCGGGCCGCAGAAATGCATCTTGCCTGACAGCGCGGTGCGGTAGCCGAGGCGGCGCAGGTAGTGGGCGTAGGTCGGAATATCGGCAGGGAAATCAGCGGCGTTGTCATAGGCGCCGATCTTGCTCGGCAACTGGCCGCTGACCAGGGTGAAACGCGACGGCGCGCACAGCGGGCTGTTGCAGTAAGCGGCATCGAACACCACGCCTTGGGCGGCGAGGCGCGAAAGATTCGGCAGTTTGATCGGCGACGGGCCGTAGATCGGCAACATTGGCGCGGCCATTTGATCGGCCATGATGAAAAGAATGTTCTTGCGCTTCATGTGATCGCGGCATTCCATAGTGAATAGTTATGCGACATTGCTGCGATCGAGCATGGAGTCCATGCTCTGTCGGGTAAAGCCCGCGCCGGACAATGACTAGGATAAGCACAGCTTATGTATGAAGCCCTCGGCAATCTGTCTCTCGACCTGTTGCGCGCTTTCGAAGCGGCGGCCCGTCACCGCAGTTTTACTGCGGCGGCGGTTGAGCTGGGCACCACGCAGCCAGCGATCAGCCAGCAGATCAAGCGTCTGGAAGAACAGCTGGGAGCACGACTGTTTGACCGGATCTATCGCGGCATCGAACTGACCGAGGGCGGCGCGATCCTGTTCGAGCAGGTTCAGCTCGGTTTGCAGAATATCGACGCAGGATTGAGTGCGATCAGTACGCAGCAACAACACGAGGTATTGCAGGTCGCCACCGATTTCGCTTTCGCCGCCTACTGGCTGATGCCACGTCTGCACCGCTTCCACGAAGCCAACCCGAACGTCGATGTCAGCCTGGTCACCAGCGAGCGCAACCACAACATGCTGCGCACTGACATCGATGTCGCGATCCTGTTTGGTGACGGGCGCTTTAAACAGGGCGAAAGCCATTGGCTGTTCAGCGAAGAAGTGTTCCCGGTGTGCAGCCCGCAACTGCTCAAGGAGCGTGCCCTGCCCTTGCCTGCCCAGACGTTGCTGGAGTTCCCGCTGCTGCACTTGCGCGGGGAAAACAGCAGCAACTGGTTTGACTGGAGCGGGCTGTTTCGCGAACTGGGCATCACTACCCCGCCAGCGCCGGGGCAATTGCGCTTCGACAACTACACGCTGTTGATTCAAGCGGCGATTGGCGGCCAAGGCGTGGCCATCGGCTGGCGCCACCTTGTGGATAACTTGCTGACCCAGGGCTTGCTGTGTCGGCCGATCACCGAGACCACGTTGTCGCGCCTGGGTTATTACGTGGTGCTGCCGCAACGCAAACGCCGGGGCGCGTTGATTCAGCAATTTGTCGACTGGTTGATGGCCGAACAGGCCAGTAGCGCCGAATCCCTTGCCGGGGTGGCGCTGCCGTCGATTGCGGTTTGAACATCAAAAACAACTCTCTGTAGGAGCTGCCGCAGGCTGCGATCTTTTACGTATCCGACGTCGCGACAAAATTCACATGCTGCCCCACATGCAGGTTCAGCCGCAGCTCATCGGCAATCCCCACCGCGACCCGATTCAGCCGTTCCAGCGGCTCCGCCAGCCCCGGCTCAAGATTGCCGCCGACCTGGCTGAAATGCTCGATAGTCAGCCCCGCCACGCCGTGAGGCGCGTTCACCAGTGTCCACTGCAATGGACTGCTTTGCAGGGCTTCGCGGATTTCTTCGGCGGCGTGGCGTTGCAGGCCGTCGTCCAGTTCCGGCTCGTCGAGCACGGCAAAATTCCCCACCAGAAACAGCCGTGAAACATTGGCTGCCTGCAGGCCGTCGACCAGCGCATCGACCGCCAGCACTTGTTCCACCGGCCCAAGCACCACCGACCGTTCCACATGGTCGCTGCTGAACGGCAAGCCCGGTGCATCAAGCAGACAGATCACTGCCGAGCTGCCCGCTACGCTTTGCTTGACCCGCTCGGCATCGAACAAATCGCCGCTTTTGGTGCGCAGGCCGGGACGTGGCGCGAGTACGTTCAAATCGTCGAGAATCGTGATGACTTCGTGCTGGCGTCGCAGCAACTCAGCCATCAACGCACCGCCCAGGCTGGCCATGGCACCATAGAGCACCACTTTCACCGTCGGGGTTTCGGCATTTTTCATGGCTGATCCTTTTTATAATCCCTTGTATGGCGTGTGACATATGGGCACCGCCCAGGGTTCGAACCGATTTCCGAGGGTTTCAGATGCCAGCGATCAAGGGCTACCACGCCCACGTCTATTTCGATGCCGATACCATCGATCAGGCACGCGCGTTGTGTGAGCAAGCCGCGCAGTTGTTTCCATTGAAGATGGGCCGCGTCCATGAACGCCCGGTCGGCCCGCACCCTGACTGGAGCTGCCAGCTGGCCTTCGGCCCGCAGATGATCGGCGAGGTATTGCCGTGGCTGGCGCTCAATCGCAAGGGCCTGGTGGTGTTCCTTCACCCCGACACCGGCGACGATTTGCTCGATCACACCGAGCACGCAATCTGGATGGGCGCGATGCGGCCGCTGGACCTGTCTGTTTTCCGGTCAACGAAAGGTAGCTGAAAGGTTGCCCGATTAGGATCGCCGCCACTACCGGCAACAGACCGGTTGGCCAACGCGTGTGATCGCTCGCACGTCAGGCCCAATTAACAACAACAATGGTGATTCTGATGTCCTCTGTAGCCCGCCTTCTCGCTGAAACTCCGCCCGTACGTCTCGTGCTTCCCGTTCTGCGCTGATCCCCTCCGATCCGCTCACTCAATTAGCCGCGCTACGCCTGGAGTAATCCCATGCTGACTTTCCTTGGCTTCGCCATGGTCATCACGTTCATGTTCCTGATCATGACCAAGCGCCTGTCTGCGCTGATCGCCCTGATCATCATCCCGATCCTGTTCGCCCTGTTCGGTGGTTTCGCGCCGAAGATCGGCCCGATGATGCTCGAAGGTATTACCAAGCTTGCGCCGACCGGCGTGATGCTGATGTTCGCCATTCTGTATTTCGCCCTGATGATCGACTCCGGCCTGTTCGACCCGGCCGTGCGCAAGATCCTCAAACTGGTCAAGGGCGACCCGCTGAAAGTTTCGGTCGGTACCGCCGTGCTGGCGCTCGTCGTTTCCCTCGATGGTGACGGCGCGACCACTTACATGATCTGCGTGGCCGCCATGCTGCCGCTGTACAGCCGCATCGGCATGAGCCCGCGGATCATGGCCGGTCTGATCATCCTCGCCGGTGGCGTGATGAACATGACCCCGTGGGGTGGCCCGACCGCTCGCGCGGCCAGTGCGCTGCACGTCGACCCGTCGGACATCTTCGTGCCGATGATCCCGGCGATGGCTGCCGGTGTGGTGGCGATCCTGATCATTGCCTACTTCTACGGCAAACGTGAGCGTGCGCGTCTGGGTGAGCTGCACCTGATCGGCGACGAGATCGACCACAGCGAAATCAGCGTCTCGCAGTTCCCCGATGCCCGTCGTCCGAAGCTGATCTGGTTCAACGGCCTGCTGACCCTGGCGCTGATGTGCACCCTGATCGCCGGCCTGCTGCCGCTGCCGGTGCTGTTCATGGTGGCGTTCAGCATCGCGATGATCGTCAACTACCCGTGCCTGCAAATGCAGAAGGACCGCGTGGCGGCCCACGCCGGCAGCGTGCTGTCGGTGGTCAGTCTGATTTTCGCTGCGGGTATCTTCACCGGTATCCTGTCCGGAACCGGCATGGTCGACGCCATGTCGAAAAGTCTGCTGGCAGTGATTCCGGACTTCCTCGGGCCGTACCTGGCGGTGATCACGGCGCTGGTGAGCATGCCGTTCACCTTCTTCATGTCGAACGACGCGTTCTACTACGGCGTGTTGCCGGTGCTCTCCGAAGCGGCCAGCCATTACGGCATCACCGCGGTGGAAATGGCCCGTGCCTCGATCGTCGGTCAGCCCGTCCACTTGCTCAGCCCGCTGGTGCCGTCGACGTACCTGCTGGTGGCGCTGGCCGGTATCGAGTTCGGTGACCACCAGCGTTTCACCCTGAAGTGGGCAGTGCTGGTCTGCCTGTGCATACTGGTGGCCGCCTTGCTGCTGGGGACATTCCCGCTGTTCAGCACGATGTAACGGCATTCACTCACCATGACGCCAGCTGCTTGCTGGCGTCATGGTTTAACACTCGCTCAAAGGAATACACATGGATTGGCTGACCAACCCCGAAATCTGGGTTGCCTTCTTTACTCTGACCGCCCTGGAAATCGTTCTGGGCATCGATAACATCATCATGATTTCGATCCTGGTCAGCCGCATGCCCAAGCACATGCAGCAGCGCACGCGGATCTTCGGCCTGGGTCTGGCGATGATCACGCGGATCCTGTTGCTGCTGTCGATCACCTGGGTCATGCGCCTCACCGCCGACCTGTTCGTGGTGTTCGGCCAGGGCATTTCCGGGCGCGACCTGATCCTGTTCTTCGGTGGCCTGTTCCTGCTGTGGAAGAGCTCGCAAGAGATGTACCACGCGCTGGAAGGCGAAGACGAAAGCGGCGACGAGCCTTCGGGCAAGGGCGGCAACTTCCTCTACACCATCATCCAGATCGCGATCATCGACATCGTGTTCTCGCTGGATTCGGTGATCACCGCCGTCGGCATGGTCTCCCATGTGCCGGTGATGGTCGCGGCAATCGTCGTCGCGGTGCTGGTGATGATGGCGGCCTCGGGCAAGATCAGCGAGTTCATCGACAAGCACCCGTCGCTGAAGATGCTGGCGCTGTCGTTCCTGCTGGTGGTCGGTACCGTACTGATCGCCGAGGCGTTCGATGTGCATGTACCAAAAGGCTACGTGTACTTCGCCATGGCGTTCTCGCTGGCGGTGGAAGCGATCAACATCAAGATGCGCACCGCGATCGCCAAAAAGAAAAAACAACAGGACCCGGTGAAGCTGCGCAAGGACGTGCCGGGGCAGTAACCCGGTAGTCCGACAGCAATACAAAACCTGTGGGAGCTGGCTTGCAAGACGCCCACAGGTTTTTTTTCCAGCGGATTTTGAGCTCGTACACAAACCCTGTGGGAGCTGGCTTGCCAGCGATAGTGGCGTGTCAGGCAACATCAATGTCGCCAGTGCTGCCGTCATCGCTGGCGAGCCAGCTCCCACAGGGATTTGGGGTGATTGCGCGGGGTGTGGATAAAGCTGTTTTCATGACACTTTTGTTTCAATCCGCACTTTAGCTGTGCAATGCTGGCGCCCAGTCCGTTAGCCAACTACAGCTTAAGTATCAAAAACGTAGAAACCGCGCGGTACCGTCAACTTGCCCCTTTGGGGCGCTGCTACTACAGGGGGTCTGCATGCTCACCCTGCTCAATTTGCTGTCTGCCGTGGCCCTGCTGATCTGGGGCACGCACATCGTCCGAACCGGCATCCTGCGGGTGTACGGCACCAATCTGCGCCATGTGATCGGCCAGAACATGTCCAAACGCTGGCTCGCGTTCGTCGCCGGCATCGTCGTGACTGCGATGGTGCAGAGCAGCAACGCCACGGCCATGCTCGTCACCTCCTTCGTCGGTCAGGGCTTGATGGCGCTGACCCCGGCGCTGGCGACCATGCTTGGCGCCGACGTCGGTACGGCGCTGATGGCGCGGGTGCTGACCTTTGACCTGTCGTGGCTGTCGCCGCTGCTGATTTTCCTCGGGGTGATTTTCTTTCTGTCGCGCAAACAGACGCGCCTCGGGCAGATGGGCCGGGTCAGTATCGGTCTGGGCCTGATCATTCTCGCGCTGCAACTGATCGTCGAAGCCGCCACGCCGATTACCCACGCCCAAGGGGTGAAGGTGATCTTTGCTTCGCTGACCGGCGACATCCTCCTCGACGCCCTGGTTGGCGCGTTGTTCGCGATGATTTCCTACTCCAGCCTCGCCGCCGTGCTGCTGACCGCGACGCTGGCCGGCGCCAGCGTGATCAGCCTGCCGGTGGCGATCGGTCTGGTGATCGGCGCCAACATCGGCAGCGGTGTGCTGGCGTTCATGAGCACCAGCATGCAGAACGCGGCCGGGCGGCAAGTGGCGCTGGGCAGCCTGTTGTACAAACTGATCGGGCTGTTGCTGATCATTCCGGTGCTTGATCCGCTGGTGCACTGGATGGACGGGCTCGACTTCAGCCCGCAGGAAATGGTCATCGGGTTCCACCTGCTCTATAACACCGCGCGCTGCCTGATCCTGCTGCCCAGCGTCGCCCCGATGGCGCGGCTGTGCGCCTGGTTGCTGCCGGAGCGCCCGGAAGTCAACGGCGCCGCCAAGCCGCGTCACCTTGATTTGACGGCACTGTCGACACCTAGCCTGGCGCTGGCCAACGCGGCCCGCGAGACCCTGCGCATGGGCGATCTGATCGACAACATGCTCGACGCGATGCTCGATGTGCTGCGCGGCAAGCAGACCGCCATTACCCAGGAAATGCGCCGACTGACCGATGACGTCGAAGCGCTGTACAGCGCGATCAAGCTGTATCTGGCGCAAATGCCCCGCGAGGATCTCGGCGAGCAGGACAGTCGGCGTTGGGCAGAGACCATCGAACTGGCGATCAACCTGAAACTGGCCAGCGACCTGATCGAACGCATGCTGCGCAAAGTGCAGCAGCAGAAAACTTCCCAGCGTCGGTCGTTTTCCGAAGAAGGCCTGGAGGATCTGGCCGGGTTGCATCAGCAACTGATCGCCAACCTGCGCTTGGGCCTGTCGGTGTTCCTCAGCGGTGACAAGGAAAGCGCCCGTCAGCTGTTGCGCGAGAAACGTCGCTTTCGCGCACAGGAACGGCGTCTGGCCCATGCCCATGTCAGCCGTTTGCAACGTAAGATCGTGCAGAGTCTGGAAACCAGTTCGCTGCACCTGGAGCTGATTGCCGATATGAAGCGCTTGAATTCGCTGTTTTGCAGCAGTGCTTACGTGGTGCTGGAAACGGCAGATACCGGAGCGCTGGAAGCGGATGATATTGCCGACATTACGCATTCGCCTTGAACGTCTGGGGCTGGGGTCAGTCAGTAACATTGATTCAGCCGCAAGATATTCGCGAGCAGGCTCGCTCCCACAGGGAATGCATTTCAAGGTGGGAGCGAGCCTGCTCGCGAAAGCGGCCTGAATAGCGACACGGATCTCCAAATCAGCCGTACGGAAGCCTGTTATGCGTTGCCTGTTGTTCGCCTGTCTGTTGCTCGGTTCCCTGCCCGTCTTCGCCGTTGATCGCTTTCAGGTCGAAGGCTACGCGCTGCCCAACGGATTGCAGCTGTTGCTCAAACCCGGCACTGAACGCGGGCATGTGGCGATTCGTCTGGTGGTCGGCGTCGGCCTCGACGATTTCGATTGCGATGAAAAAGAGCTGCCGCACCTGCTCGAGCACCTGTTGTTCAGCGGCGTCGACGCCACTGGCGAAGGTGGCCTTGAGGAGCGCATGCAGGCGTTGGGCGGTGAGTGGAACGCGTTCACCAGCAACGCCGACACCACGTTCGTCATCGAAGCCCCGGCGAAGAATCAGCGCAAAGTGCTCGACCTGCTGCTCGGTCTGCTGACCCAGACCCGCATTGACGACAATGCGATCAACGCCGCCAAACGCGTGGTCGAGCGCGAGGACGGTGGCCATTACACGCGTCTGCAACGTTTTCTCGACCGCCAGGACCTGGGCCACACCGCCAGCAATCAGCTGGCGGTGGAGCTGGGCCTGAAATGCCCGCAACGCGCTGAGGTCGGGCACCTGACCCAGCAGCAACTGGAGAAGGTGCGCAAGACCTGGTACGCGCCGAACAATATGACGCTGATCGTCGTCGGCGAACTCGACAAACTGCTGCCGGCCTATCTGGAACGCACTTGGGGCGCGCTCGAAGCGGTGGATCCGGCCGAGCACCGTGAGCTGCCGGACATCCGCACCAGCGCCGCCCATGAACGCACCCTTACCCGCGGCTTCATCGGCGACAGCGCCAAATTGCACTGGCTGGTGCCGGAGCCGATGCTCGACGATCAGTACGACGAGACTTTCGACATCCTCAAGGACTACCTCGACTGGGCACTGTACCGGCAGATTCGCCTGAACCATGGCTTGTCCTACGGGCCGTGGGCCGAGCGTGAAGTGTTCGGCGGGGTCGGTTTCATGAGCCTCAACGCCGATGTCGATCGCGATGATCTCGTCGAGGCCAGACAGGTGCTGGAAGACCTCAAGGCCGACCTGCTGAAAAACGGCCTCGACCCCGACACCTTCGCCCGGATCAAACAGGCCGCCATCGCCCATCAGGCCTGGGCGGTACAGGGCAACAGCGCGATGGCCGACTATTACTGGAGTGCGCTCGGCGATTACGAGGACGGACGCTTTGCCAACCCTGCCCGCGAGTTGCAAGGCGTGACCCTGGAAACGGCGAACAAGGCCATGCGCGAGTTGCTGTTGCAGCCGGGGTATCTGCGGATCGAAAAGCCGTTGCTCAGTGATGATGAAGTTTTGTGGCTGATTGCCGGTGGTCTCGGGGTTCTGCTGTTGATCTTGATCGGCTGGCGCCTGCACCGCCGGGACAAACACAAAGACGAAGGATGAAGAGAATCCTGTGGCGAGGGAGCTTACTCCCGCTGGGCTGCGAAGCAGACCCAATACCGACGACTCAGATGTTTCAGGAACACCGCGCACTGAGGTTTTGCAACTGCTGCGCAGTCGATCGGGAGCAAGCTCCCTCGCCACAGAAATAAGAGGCTTTACTGACCGGGAGCCTCGCCACCTCGCCCGGCGGACGGTACTCTGTCGAGGTTTTTCCCTATCCAGTCGTGAACCGCCACCATGCAGAAAATCCCCCTCCTGATCCAGCGCATCCTCGAATTGATGAAGCGCTATCCCGGGGTGATTGCGCTCGGCGGTTTCATCTCCGGGGTCGGCAGTTTCATTCTGGTCGATCGGCAGCAGGGGCTGGCGAGCTGGATCACCATCATCATGCTGCTGAGCTGGATCTGGCTGATGCTGGAAAACACCCTGACCGGGCTGTTCACGCGCATCTTCAAGCGCGAAATCCCCCAGCCACTGCTGCGCTACGCGACGCAGATGATCCACCAGGAAAGTCTGTTTTTCGTCCTGCCGTTCTTCTTCATCACGACTACGTGGAACAGCGGCCAACTGATTTTCACCGGCCTGCTGTGCATCGCCGCGCTGATCTCGATTGTCGATCCGCTCTATTACAAATGGCTGGCGCCACGGCGCTGGGCGTTTCTCGCGTTGCACACCCTGACCCTGTTCGCCGCCCTGCTCACTGCGCTGCCGGTGATCATGCACCTGACCACCGCACAGAGTTTCAAATGGGCACTGGGTACGGCGGTGGTGCTGTCGTTCCCGAGTCTGGCATCGATCTTCCCGATCCGCACCGTGCGCAATGCGTTGGCCATTCTGTGCATCACCGTCGGCATCGGCGCGGTCGGCTGGACCCTGCGCTCGTGGGTGCCGCCGGCGACGCTGTGGATGACCGACGTGGCGATCAGCACGCAGTTGCAGGACCGCACGCCTGGCGCCAGCCTCGACGAGGTCAGCGCCGAGCAGATTCGCAATGGCGGCCTCTACGCCTACACCGCCATCAATGCGCCGCGCGGGCTGGATGAGCGGATCTACCACGTGTGGCAGTTCAACGGCCAGGAAGTCGACCGCATCGCCCTCGACATCCACGGCGGGCGCAAGGAAGGCTACCGTGCCTGGACCCACAAGCAGAACTTCCCCGGCAACCCGGCGGGCAAGTGGCAGGTGCGGGTGCTGACTGAAGACGGTCAGGTGATCGGCGTGCTGCGTTTCAAAGTGACAGACAGCACAGCGATCAAAGAAAAGTAATCCGGTTCGTGCTATTACGTTAGTTCGCTTAATAGCCGAACAAGCACGGAGCTTATGATCAGCAGCTCAATGAGCGGTAATGCCCAGATGGACACGTCAATCAGCCCTGCCCGCCTGCGGGTTTCCGGGGACTGGACGCTTGCCCATTACGCCGACCTCAAGCACCTGACCGAACAACTGACCGGCCAGTACGACGCCAACACCGTGGTCGACCTCAACAGCCTCGGTGCCCTCGACACTGCGGGCGCTTCGTTGCTGGTGGAGCTGCTCGGTTCCGAGCGTCTGGGCCGCTCCGCCGAACATCCTGACTGCACGATTTCCCAGGCTGACCGCGCGCTGCTGCAAACGGTGTATCGCTCGCTGACCGACTTCTGTGTGCCGATCAAGGAGCCGGAAGTCAGCGTAAGCGTGCAACTGCTGACCCGCATCGGGCGCGCGGTGGAAACGGTCTGGCAGGACACCTTGCAAATACTGGGTTTCATTGGCCTGATCCTCGAAACCATCGCCCGCAGCCTGTTTCGTCCCAAGCGCTGGCGCATTACCCCCGTCGTCGCCCACATCGAACAGACCGGCCTCGACGCCGCGCCGATTGTGGCGCTGCTGACCTTTCTGGTGGGCGCGGTGGTGGCGTTTCTCGGTGCCACGGTGCTGGCCAGTTTCGGTGCGACGATCTTTACCGTGGACTTGGTGGGCTTCTCCTTCCTGCGTGAGTTCGGTGTGCTGCTCACGGCAATCCTGATGGCCGGACGCACCGCCAGCGCGTTCACCGCGCAGATCGGTTCGATGAAGGCTAACGAAGAGATCGACGCAATCCGCACCCTCGGCCTTGATCCGATGGAGCTGCTGGTAGTGCCGCGGGTATTGGCGATGCTGGTGGCGCTGCCGATGCTGACGTTTCTGGCGATGCTCTGCGGGATCATTGGCGGCGGCGTGGTGTGCGCGGTGTCGCTGGGGATTTCGCCGGCGATGTTCCTCTCGCTGTTGCAGAGCGACATCGGCATTCAGCACTTTCTGGTTGGGCTGGTCAAAGCGCCGGTGTTTGCCTTCCTGATTGCAACCATTGGTTGCCTGGAAGGCTTCAAGGTCAGTGGCAGCGCCGAATCGGTCGGCGCGCACACCACGTCCGCCGTGGTGCAGTCGATTTTCGTGGTGATCGTGCTCGACGCGGTGGCTGCGCTGTTCTTCATGGAGATGGGCTGGTGAGTCGTTTACCCCGTGCGCCCTCGGAGGCGGTGATCGAAGTCCGTGGACTGTGCAATCGCTTTGGCAGCCAGAGCGTGCACGAGAATCTCGACCTGGATCTGTACAAGGGCGAAATCCTCGCCGTGGTCGGCGGTTCCGGCAGCGGCAAATCGGTGCTGCTGCGCAGCATTGTCGGCCTGCGCCGGCCCAGCGAAGGCAACGTGAAGGTGTTCGGACAGAACCTGCCGAGCCTGTCCGAGCATGAGCGCTCACTGGTCGAGCGGCGTTTCGGCGTGCTGTTCCAGAAAGGCGCGTTGTTTTCCTCGCTGACGGTGACCGAAAACGTCGCCCTGCCGCTGATCGAACACGCCGGTCTGAGCCGCAACGACGCTGAGCACCTGGCGGCGGTGAAGCTGGCGCTGGCCGGGCTGCCGCTGTCGGCGGCGGACAAATACCCGGCGTCGCTGTCCGGCGGGATGATCAAGCGCGCTGCGCTGGCCCGGGCGCTGGCGCTGGACCCGGACATCCTGTTTCTCGACGAGCCTACCGCCGGCCTCGATCCGATTGGCGCGGCGCAGTTCGATCAGCTGATCCTGACCCTGCGTGATGCGCTGGGCCTGAGCGTGTTTCTGGTGACCCACGACCTCGACACGCTCTACACCATCACCGACCGTGTGGCGGTGCTGGCGCAGAAGAAGGTACTGGTCGCCGGCCCGATCGACGTGGTCTCGGAAACCGATGACGCGTGGATTCACGAATACTTCCACGGCCCGCGTGGCCGCTCGGCGCTGGACGCCGCCAAATTGCTCAACGAGGTCTGACATGGAAACCCGAGCCCATCATGTGTTGATCGGCCTGTTCGCCGTAATTGTCGTTGCGGGCGCCCTGCTCTTCGGTCTGTGGCTGGCCAAGTCCAGCGTCGACAGCGAGTTCAAGGATTATGAAATCGTCTTCAATGAGGCGGTCAGCGGTCTGTCCAAGGGCAGCCCTGTGCAGTACAGCGGGATCAAGGTCGGTGACGTGGTCAGCCTGCGCCTCGACCCGAAAGACCCGCGCCGGGTGCTGGCGCGGATTCGTCTGGGTGGTGACACCCCGGTCAAGGAAGACACCCAGGCCAAACTGGCGCTGGCCGGGATCACCGGCACTTCGATCATCCAGCTCAGCGGCGGCACCCCGGAGAGTCCGAAACTGCGCGGACACGACGGCGAATTGCCGACCATCGTCGCGGCGCCTTCGCCCATTTCCCGGCTGCTTAACGACAGCAACGACCTGATGACCGGCGTCACCGCCCTGTTGAACAATGCCAACCAGATGTTTTCTCCGGAGAACGTCGAGCGCGTCAGCAACACCCTGGCGCATCTGGAACAGACCACCGGTTCGATCAACGATCAGCGCGGCGACTTGCGTCAGGCCATGCAGCAACTGGCGAGCGTCGGCAAGCAAGCCGGCAGCATGCTCGAGCAAACCTCGGCGCTGATGCGCAACGCCAACGGCCTGCTCAACGATCAGGGCAAGCAGGCGCTGGGCAGTGCAGAGCAGGCGATGAAGTCGCTGGAGCAAAGCAGCGCCACCATCAACGGCCTGCTGAGCAAGAACCAGAACTCGCTCGACAACGGTATGCAGGGCCTCAATGGCCTGGCGCCGGCGATCCGCGAACTGCGCGAAACCCTGACCTCGCTGCGCGGCATTTCCCAACGCCTTGAGGCCAACCCCAGCGGCTACCTGCTGGGCAGTGACAAGAACAAGGAATTCACCCCATGAAGCTGACTCACTTCGCCTTCCTCGCCAGTTTTACCCTGCTCTCGGCGTGTTCGATCCTGCCCAAGGCCGAACCTTCGGATGTCTATCGCCTGCCCACCGCGCAAGCGCCCGCCTCGGCCAGTTCGGCGGCGACCCAGCGCTGGTCGCTGCGCCTGAACAAATTGCAGGCCAGCGAAGCGCTGAACCGGCCGAACATCGCAGTGATTCCACAGGGTGACGTGATCAGCAGCTACAAAGCCTCGCGCTGGAGCGATCCGGCGCCGGTGCTGGTGCGTAATCGGCTGCTCGATGGTTTTGCCCGCGATGGTCGGGTGACATTGCTCAGCACCGATGACAGCAACTTCGCTGCGGATCTGGAACTGGGCGGCAGCTTGCAGGCGTTTCAGACCGAGTATCAGGGCAATCAGGCCAGCGTCGTGGTGCGCGTCGATGCGTTGCTGGTGCGCGGCTATGACCAGAAGATTCTCGCCAGTCGGCGCTTTGAAGAGCGCCAACCGCTGAGCGATGTGCAGGTGCCGGCGGTGGTGGCAGGGTTTGGACAGGCCAGTGATCGGCTGACGGCCAAGGTTGTTGCGTGGGCGGTAGATCAAGGCCAGAAAGTCGCCCCTCAGAGACCCTGATCGATCAATATTGCTTTTGTGGCGAGGGAGCTTGCTCCCGCTGGGCTGCGTAGCAGCCCCATCTTTCAGGGCCGCTTCGCGCCCCGGCGGGCGCAAGCTCCCTCGCCACAGAGAAATTGGTTGCCCGAAGCTCTTGTGGTCAGCCGAAGAACCAGTAGCAGACGCCGATGGCGCCGAGTACGCCGGCCAGTTCGGCCAGCAGCGCGCATCCAACGGCGTGCCTTGCGCGTTGGATCCCCACCGCACCGAAATACACCGCCAGCACATAGAACGTGGTTTCGGTACTGCCCTGCACCGTCGCCGCCACCAGCGCCGGGAAGCTGTCGACGCCGGAGGTCTTCATTGTCTCGATCAGCATCGCCCGTGCGGCGCTGCCGGAAAACGGTTTGACCATCGCCGTCGGCAACGCATCGACAAACCGCGTATCCCAACCGGCCCACTGCACCAGATGCCGAATGCCATCCAAACCGAAGTCCAGCGCTCCCGAGGCACGCAGTACGCCAATCGCACAGAGCATCGCCACCAGATACGGCAGCAGGTTCCTGGCGACGTCGAAGCCCTCCTTCGCGCCCTCGACAAATGCCTCGTAGACCTTGACCTTGCGTAATGCGCCGATCACCAGGAACAGCATGATCAGGCCGAACAGCGTCAGGTTGCCAAGGATCGAAGACAGCCCGGCCAGCGCCGTGGCCGACATCGTCGCCAGCAGCGCCATGAAGCCGCCGAGGATCAGTGCGCCGGGAATCAGATAGGCCAGCACCACCGGGTCCCAGATGCGCAGGCGTTGCATGAACGCCACCGAAAGGAAGCCGACAATAGTCGAGCAACTGGTCGCCAGCAGAATCGGCAGGAATACCAGGGTCGGATCCGGCGCACCTTGCTGGGCGCGGTACATGAAGATGGTCACCGGCAACAGGGTCAGCGATGAGGCGTTGAGCACCAGGAACAGGATCTGCGCGTTGCTGGCGATGGTCGCGCTGGGGTTGAGCTCCTGCAGCGCCTTCATGGCCTTGAGGCCGATTGGGGTGGCGGCGTTGTCCAGGCCCAGGCCGTTGGCGGCGAAGTTCAGGGTGATCAAACCGAGCGCCGGGTGCCCGGCCGGGACTTCCGGCATCAGCCGCAGGAACAGCGGGCCCAGCACTTTCGCCAGCCACTCGACGATCCCGGCTTTTTCGGCGATGCGCAGAAAGCCCAGCCACAGGGTCAGCGTGCCGAACAGCAGGACCATGACCTCGACCGAGAGTTTGGCCATGGCAAAAATGCTTTCCACCATCGCTGCGAAAATCCCGGCGTTGCCGCCGACCAGCCACTGCACCAGCGCAGATATTGCTGCCACGACAAAGAAGCCAAGCCACAGGCCATTAAGCATCAGTCAAATCCCCCGGAAGATGCGGCGAATGATAGCGGGGTCGCCAGAAACGACAAACCCCGGATTTCTCCGGGGTTTGTCGGTAAGGCTTGCATCAGTCACTGTGGGAGCGGGCTTGCCCGCGATGGCGGTATGTCATTCAGCATAAATGTTGAATGTGCCGACCTCATCGCTGGCAAGCCAGCTCCCACAGGTTTTGCATTACGGCTTCGAGATTTCACCAGCCGGCAGTTTTTCCTTGCTGCGCCAGTGCGGCAGGGAGTTCCAGTAGCGCTGGCCCTTGGCGTCGTCGTACATGCCTTCCCAACGTGCGATAACCAGTACCGCCAGGGCGTTGCCGATCACGTTCAGTGCGGTACGGGCCATGTCCATGATGCGGTCGACACCGGCGATGAACGCCAGGCCTTCCAGCGGGATACCGACGCTGCCCAGCGTCGCCAGCAGCACCACAAAGGACACGCCCGGTACGCCGGCGATGCCTTTGGAGGTGACCATCAGGGTCAGCACCAGCAGCAGTTGCTGGCTGATCGACAGGTCGATGCCGTACAGTTGGGCAATGAAGATCGCTGCGATCGACTGGTACAGGGTCGAACCGTCGAGGTTGAACGAGTAACCGGTCGGGACCACGAAGGAGCAGATGGCTTTCGGTGCGCCATAGGCCTCCATCTTCTCGATGACGCGTGGCAGCACGGTTTCCGAGGAGGCGGTGGAGTAAGCCAGGACCAGCTCATCCTTGAAGATGCGCATCAGCTTGATCACCGAGAAGCCGAACAGCTTGGCGATCAAGCCCAGCACCACGAAAGCAAAGAAAGCGATGGCGACGTAAACCAGGATCACCAGCTTGGCCAGCGGCAGCAGCGAGGCGAAACCGAAGTTGGCCACGGTCACCGCGATCAGGGCGAACACGCCGATCGGGGCGTAGTTCATGATCATGTGGGTGACTTTGAACATGCTTTCCGAGACGCCCTGGAACATCTTCACCAGCGGCTCGCGCAGGTCCGACTGCAGGCTCGACAGACCGAGACCGAACAGTACGGAGAAGAAAATGATCGGCAGCATTTCGCCGCGGGCCATGGCCGCGAAGATGTTCGACGGGATCAGGTTGAGGATGGTCTCGATGAACGCGTGTTCATGTTGTACTTCGGCGGCGGTCGCCTGGTACTTGGAGATATCCACGGTGCCCAGGGTGCTCATGTCGATGCCGGCACCCGGGTGGAACAGGTTGGCCAGCAGCAGGCCGACGATGATCGCGATGGTGGTGACGACTTCGAAGTAGATGATGGTCTTCAGGCCGATACGCCCGAGTTTCTTGGCGTCGCCCACGCCGGCGATGCCGACGATCAGGGAGGAGATGACGATCGGAATCACGATCATCTTGATCAGACGGATAAAGATATCGCCTGCCGGTTGCAGGACGTTGCTGATCCACCAGGCTTTTTCGGCACTGAAGTGGTTGAGCAACGCACCAATTGCAATCCCTAAAACCAGACCGATGAGGATCTGCCAGGCGAGGCTGAGTTTTGCCTTCTTCATTATCTTTACCCTTACTTGCGTTTGACTCAGGCACATGCAGCAACTGGAACGCTCTTTAGCGGAAAAGTCTGTGCATCTGCCTCCGTATAAGGTGCCCCGAAGCGCGTATTTACGGCTCTTCGGCAGGCGAAAAAAGGCGCAACTATTCCGATGCAAGGTTGCGCCGTCTAATGCCGTAAACGCCTACCCTATGCCGAATCGGCATGAGATTTTTTAAATGAAACTGGCGTCCCAAGCGGTTCGATTACGACATTTCAGCCGGCATAAGTGCCGTGAACCGGCCATTTCAGCTTAGGTTGGTTGTTTTTTGAACGAGTGAATTCATCGAAAAATTCAGGAAAAAGCCTACATTTGCAGACTAGAAGTCCCACAGTTTAAAGGGGCTCTTTCTCGATATACGGTCGCCAGGAAACACGGCGAAATGTTTTCGCGCGCAGTCTGAACCATAAAAAGGCGAGCAGGACGCTCTGGATCAATGTTTTGTATCGCGCAAAGCTCAGCGCAAGTCCGTCGAGCCGCTGAGGGTCGGCGAACCTGCGTCGCAGCTTTTACCCTGACCCGGCCCTTGCGCAGGCACTCCCTGTACCCGTAGGTCACTCCGACCCTGCAACAGTCAGAACGTCCCGGCCCCCTGGTCATGCGCCGGCCTTCCTCGGGCAGGCGCAATAAAGGGCAGCGGGGCGCTGCCCTCATGTTCGAATCAATACCACTTAGGGTCTTTCTTCAGCGTTTCCATCAGCAGGTTCTGCATGCCCTGATTCGGTTTGCCGAGGAAGCGGTAGGTGGCATGTCGCGTGGGCGACTTGTCGGCCGGCAGTCCTTCGGGCACATCGACGAGCATGGCGTAGGCATCTTTCTTGTCGAAGCTAAACGCTACGATCAAGCGGTGGTTGAGGCACTTGTCTGCGGATTCGCATAGCGGCCCGACCAGATACTTGTCGCCATCTTCGGTCACGGCATTCATCTGCTGCTCTGGCGTACCGGACAGGTTCATCACCCATTCCGGGAGGCGCTCTTCATGCTTCACAACGCCTTGCCAGGTTTCCCGGTATTGCGGGTCGGAGCTGAGCAGCTCGTTGACCCGCGCCTGGCCATCATTGGCCGCGATCGCCATGGCACTACCGCCCAGAAGCAGGGCGGCTGCCAGTGTCTTTAACGCAATCATCGTTAACCTCGGCCGCGACGGCCAAAGAAGAAGGAAGCGATGAACATCACCAGGAACACGACAAAGAGAATCTTGGCGATACCCGTGGCGGTGCCCGCGATACCACCGAAGCCCAGGACGGCGGCGATGATGGCAATGATCAAGAATGTAATTGCCCAACTCAACATGGTGATTCTCCTTACTTCTCTATTTAGGGATATTGCGTGTCCTGGCGCCAGGCGCCCGAATTCGTTGGTTCGTCAGAAAACCCAGCGCTCTTCACGTGGCAGTTGATCCCGCGGCTGCGGCTGATCGACATCCATCATGCGCATCGAGGCGCTTTCGGCCTGACTGCTGCTGACGGCGCTGAAGTGCGTCTGCGTGCTGTGTTGAATCGAGATCAGCGGCTCAGGCTTCTGGCTGTTTTCCCAGCTCAGGTATTGCTGGCAGGCGATCAGGGTGATCAACAGTGCAAGCACGCCAAACAGGCCTTGCTGGATATGCAGTGGCGAGATACGCACTTGGGCGGCACGTTGGCGAGTCATCCTGGGTTCCTCACTCTTATTCGGTTGGGGCAGTGGAATCTGCCCGGGCTGAATGAGTTATTGCAGGCTGCATGCCAGTTTTTTCATTGAAAAATATTCAATAAAATCAATATCTTATAAGTAATTAAAATTCAGCGACGGACGCATCCTGCACGATGGGGCGTCTACGGTCGTGCGGAATGCACGATTATTTCGTAGGAGATTTCATTCTTATGGAATTGAGAGCACGTCGCGGATGTCAGAAAAGTACGCAGGGAACCCTCTGCAAATCGGTGATTGTTTAAAAACTCAACAAAATCAATGGATTGGCCGTTAAGGCAGGAGAGAGCTACCCTCCCATGGCTCGCATCGTTCAGAATCAACCATGCAACTTGCCCGATTTTTCCGGGACTAACCCAAGATCAATCACTATGGAGCGTAGGAAAAATGGAATCTGCCACTGAGCATCAAGGCCGCATTCTGCTGGTGGACGATGAGTCCGCCATCCTGCGAACCTTTCGTTACTGCCTCGAAGACGAAGGTTACACAGTGGCCACCGCCAACAGCGCGGCTCAGGCCGAGGCATTGTTGCAACGTCAGGTGTTTGACCTGTGCTTCCTTGATTTGCGTCTGGGTGAGGACAACGGTCTCGACGTGCTGGCGCAGATGCGCATTCAGGCGCCGTGGATGCGCGTGGTCATTGTCACCGCCCACTCGGCGGTTGATACCGCAGTGGACGCGATCCAGGCGGGCGCCGCCGATTATCTGGTCAAACCGTGCAGCCCCGACCAGTTGCGCCTGGCCACCGCCAAACAACTGGAAGTGCGTCAGCTCTCGGCGCGTCTGGAAGCCCTCGAAGGCGAGATCCGCAAACCCAAGGACGGCCTCGACTCCCACAGCCCGGCGATGAAAGTCGTGCTGGAAACTGCGCGGCAGGTCGCCGGTACCGACGCCAACATCCTCATTCTCGGCGAATCCGGCACGGGTAAGGGCGAACTGGCCCGGGCCATTCATGGCTGGAGCAAGCGCGAGAAAAAATCCTGCGTGACCATCAACTGCCCGTCGTTGACTGCGGAACTGATGGAGAGCGAGCTGTTCGGCCACAGTCGCGGTGCGTTTACCGGCGCCAGCGAAAGCACCTTGGGTCGGGTCAATCAAGCAGACGGCGGCACGCTGTTTCTCGACGAGATCGGCGATTTTCCATTGACGTTGCAACCGAAGTTGCTGCGTTTCATTCAGGACAAGGAATACGAGCGGGTAGGGGATCCAGTGACCCGCCGCGCCGATGTACGGATTCTCGCCGCGACCAACCTCAATCTTGAGGACATGGTGCGCGACGGGCGCTTCCGTGAAGACCTGTTGTATCGCCTCAATGTGATCACCCTGCATCTGCCGCCATTGCGCGAACGTGCCGAGGACATCCTGACCCTTGCCGACCGCTTCCTCGCGCGCTTCGTCAAAGAGTACGCGCGCCCGGCACGGGGCTTTAGTGACGAGGCGCGCGAAGCGCTGTTGGGTTATCGCTGGCCGGGCAACATCCGAGAGCTGCGTAACGTGATGGAACGGGCCAGCATTATCTGCCCGCAGGAGCGCGTGGAAATCAGCCACCTCGGCATGGCCGAGCAGCCGGCGAACAACGCACCGCGAGTCGGTGCCGCGCTGAGCCTCGATGAACTGGAAAAAGCCCACATCGGCGCGGTGCTGGCAACGGCAGGCACCCTTGATCAGGCGGCGAAAACCTTGGGCATCGACGCGTCGACCCTGTATCGCAAGCGCAAGCAGTACAACCTGTGAGCGCCCGACGATGAAACTGGCGATGAAGTTGCGCACTCGCTTGTTTCTGAGCATCTCTGCGCTGATCACGGTCGCCTTGCTCGGGCTGTTGCTCGGGCTGGTCAGCGTGATGCAGATGGCCGGTACTCAGGAAGCAACGATCCGCAGCAACTTCGTGACCCTCGACCTGGGGCTCAAACTGCGCCAGACCCTCGGCGATCAACTGGTGCTGATGCTGGCCGAAAAGCCCGACCCAGTCGCGTTCGAAGCGTCAAAGCAGCATTACCTGCAATTGCTGGATGAAGGCATTTCCCAAGAGGCAGAGGGCGATGGCCGACAGTACGGGTTTACCCAGGCCAAGGCTGACTACCTGAGTTTTCTCCAGGCGTTCGAGATGTCGCGTGATCCGGGCAATGTGCTCAGTGGCAACAGCGACCTCAGGGAACGCTTCAACACCTTGCGCAACGGTTTGATTACCGAGCACAAGCACGCACTGGACAACATCAACGCAGTGCAGCATGACGCCCGGGAAAGGGCACTGCTGGTTTCCGGTCTGCTCGGGCTGGTGGGATTGGCGGTGCTGATTATCGGCTTCGTCACCGCGCACGCCATTGCCCGGCGTTTTGGCGCGCCCATCGAGGCGCTGGCCAAAGCGGCGGACAACATCGGTCAAGGCAATTTCGAAGTGACGCTGCCGATTTCCTCGGCGATGGAAATGAACCAGCTGACCAAGCGCTTCGGGCTGATGGCCGAGGCGCTGCGCGAGCATCAGGCGACCAACGTCGACGAATTGCTGGCCGGTCAGCAACGCCTGCAGGCGGTGCTCGACAGCATCGACGACGGCTTGTTGATGATCGACCGTGAAGGGCATCTGGAACACCTCAATCCAGTGGCTCAGCGTCAGTTGGGTTGGGACAGTGACCGTCTCGGCCAAGGCTTGGGCACCGCGCTCGAGCGCCCGGAGCTCGACGCGCAACTGCAACTGGTGCTGCGCGGCGGCACCCTTGAGCGCGCCCCGGAAGATTTGAGCATTGAAGTCGATGGCGAATCGCGCTTGCTGACCTACAGTTTGACCCCGGTCAGTCACATCCAGGGGCATATTCTGGGGGCGGTGATGGTGCTGCACGATGTCACCGAGCAACGCGCCTTCGAGCGCGTGCGCAGCGAGTTCGTGCTGCGCGCCTCCCATGAACTGCGGACGCCGGTCACCGGCATGCACATGGCGTTCGGCCTGTTTCGCGAACGTGCGAAGTTCCCCCCGGAGTCACGCGAGGCGGACCTGCTCGACACGGTCAACGAAGAGATGCAGCGCTTGATGCAGTTGATCAACGACTTGCTCAACTTCTCGCGCTATCAGAACGGCTTGCAGAAACTCACCCTGGCGCCGTGCTCCATCGAAGATTTGCTGGAGCAGGCGCAGTCGCGCTTCGCCGATTGCGCTGCGGGCAAAGGCATTGCCCTGAGCGTCGAAGTGCAAGGGCCGTTACCGCGTCTGCAGGCCGATCAGGCACAGCTTGAGCGGGTGCTCGACAACCTGATCGACAACGCTCTGCGCCATACCGCCCGCGACGGCCAGATTCGCCTGCAGGCGCGGCGGCATGGCGAACGGGTGATCATCAGCGTCGAAGACAACGGCGAAGGCATTGCCTACGGTCAGCAGGGGCGGATATTCGAGCCGTTCGTGCAGGTCGGGCGCAAGAAGGGTGGCGCCGGGCTGGGTCTGGCGCTGTGCAAGGAAATCGTCCAGCTGCATGGCGGGCGGATGGGCGTCTATTCGCGGCCGGGGCAGGGCACGCAGTTCTACATGGCGCTGGCGGTCTAGGCTTCGTCGTCCAGGCGGCGCCCGGTGAGGCGCCGCCCACGGGTGATCAGTTCGATGAACTGCACCGCACTCAGGGCCTGGGCGAACAGCCAGCCCTGACCGAACTTGACCCCCTCACTGCTGAGAAACACGGCTTGCGCTTCGTGCTCGATGCCTTCGGCAATTACCTTCAACTCCAGAGCCTGCGCCATGTGAATGATGTGCGGCGCAACGCCGCTGCTGGCCGCATCATGGCCGAGCGCGTCGATGAAGGCCTTGTCGATCTTCAAGCAATCCACCGGCAGCGTCTGCAGATAGGCGAGGCTGCAGTAACCGGTACCGAAGTCATCGATCAGCACCTGATGGCCGACATCGCGCAAGGCTTGCAGGTTCTCCCGCGCCACCACCACGTCGATCAGTCCGCGCTCGGTGACTTCAAAGGCAATCTGTCGCGCGGCGACCCGGTGCAGCGTCAGCAGCCTGGCCATGACCTGGCCGATGCGCGGCACCATCACGTCGCAGGCGGCGAGGTTGACCGAAATGTACAGCTGCGGATTGGCGCGCAGCACCGGTCCCAGTTGTTCCAGCAGCCGTTGCAGGACAAAGTCCGTCATTTGCCGTATCTGCCCGGTGTTTTCCGCCAATGGAATGAACAGGTCGGGACTGGTCAGCGTGCCGTCCGGGCGACGCCAGCGCAGCAGGGCTTCGGCGCCCACGCAATTGCGGCTATCGAGATCGAAGATCGGCTGATACAGCACTTGCAGCTCGCCACGTCGAATGGCGCCCTGGAGTTCGGCGTCCAGTGACTGGCGCTGGCGCACCAGCAAAAATATAAAGAACCCGACAAACGCCCCCAGCAGCAGGCAGATCGGCACCATCCACCACCAGACGCTGGGAATATGCATGCCGCTGCGCGGGGTGATCAGCACCAACTGGTATTCCGGATTGTTGGTTGGCATGCGGTAGATCAGCCGTGACTGGGTGACTTGCAGGGGCGCGCGGCTTTTGGGTGGCCACGCTTCGGTTGGTGGCCACGTCTGCGCGGTGCCCAGCACCGGAATCGCCCGTTTGCCGTGGTCCAGCACCACCAGAAGGCTGCTATCCGGCGGCAGGTCGACCATGTCGGTCAAATGCCCGCGTGATGTCGCCACGCGAAAATTGCCGCGCCCGAGCATCAGCGCAGCACGGTTTTCATCCGGTTCGGTGGTGGTGTTGAGCCAGTAGCTGTAGGTCGGTCCTTTGATATCCGGTGCGCGAACCACCGACAGTCCTTCCTGGCGGGGCCGGTTGGAGCATATCCGCGCACCATCCATGTAGGCCGCTTCATAGACGAAGCGATAGTTGAAGGTGACTTGTTGCAGCGTGGCGATCATTTCCTCATCGCAACTGCGCAGCGGCTGCGCTTCGAGGTCATCGAGACTTTCACGCAGTTGTCCGAACAGCTGCTCAAGGCGTGCCAGAAAGCGCTCGCCCTGGGTGTTCATTTCCTGGCTTTCGTTCTGTTCGATCTGGCGCATGGCGACGAACATTCCGCCGGCTATCAGCAATGCAGCACTGAAGACAGCCGCGATCATCGCCAAAAACCACGGGCGATAAAACCAGCTACGCAGCGTCGCTCGGGTAGCAACCATCATGGAATATCCGAAGAATTACCAATGAGTTATAGCTGCTGATTACGCTTTCGCCCTGACCGTCGGGCGGGCGTCATTATTTTGTCTGATTGAGGACCTGCAACAACGCTGCTGTTTGCGCGTCCGGTGTACCGTCGAAGCGTGAAGGGCGAAAGTGCATCTGGAACGCTGCCAGGACATGGCGAGTCGCGACGTCCAGCTCGCCGGTCTGCGGGGTGTCGTAACCGATGCGCGCCAGTTGTTCCTGGAACCAGCTGATGCTTGGCAGTTCGGCGTTGAACTGCACTTGCTGCCGGGCCACCGCTTGTTCATTGGGCCATACGCCCAGGCCTTCGGCGGCCAGGCGTTTCCATGGGAACAAGGGACCCGGGTCGAGTTTGCGCAGGGGCGCAATGTCGCTGTGGCCAATGATATGGCGCGGGCTGATGCCCTGGCGCTTGCTGATGTCCTTGAGCAGAACGATCAGCGATTGAATCTGCGCTTCACTGTACGGGAACCACAGGCGCCCGGTCGGCGTGTCCTTGAAGCCCGGATTGACGATTTCGATGCCGATCGAGCTGGAGTTTAGCCAGGTACGGCCCTGCCACTGGCTCTCGCCGGCGTGCCAGGCGCGCTGGTTTTCATCCATCAGTTTGTAGATGGTGCCGCCCTTGTCGTCGCCGATCAGATAGTGGCTGCTGACTTCGCCGTGGGTCAGCAGTTGCAGCGAGCGGGCGAGGGAAGCGGAGGTGTAGTGCACGATCACGAACTGCACGCGGCTGTCGTGATTGGCCGAAGGGTGGCTGGTGTCATAACGCGGGCCGCTGGCACAACCGGCCAGAACGAGCAGCGACGCGAGGAGGGTAAAAAATTTCATGGCAGAAGGCAGTACGCGCAAGACAATAATGCAACAGTGTAACGTACTGCCTTGCGTATCGACGCCTGACGGGCTGATTTAAACAAAATGGAACAACTTGCTCAGCCCAGTTCGACCCGGTTACGTCCGCCGTTTTTCGCCCGGTACAGCGCCTGATCGGCTCTTTTAAGCACTAGATCGCTGTGTTCTCCCGGCTTGAACGACGCCAGTCCCATGGAAATGGTGATCGTCACTCGTTCACCCTTGAAGTGAAACGGGCACGCTTCGATGGCCGCCCGCAGGGTTTCCAGCAATTTGGCGCCGACGGCCGGCGTGGTGGCTGGCAGCAGCAAAACGAATTCCTCTCCGCCGAAGCGAGCAATGAAATCCGCCCCACGCAGACGTTTGCGCAGCACCGTGGCGATGATTTTCAATACCTTGTCGCCCGCCAGATGGCCGTAGTTGTCGTTGATGCGCTTGAAATGATCGAGGTCGAGCATCGCCAGGCTCAAGGTGTTGCCGTGTTGTTGCCATTGCCTGATCTCGTGTTCCAGCCGTTCGCTCCAGGCAGCGCGGTTGGGCAGGCCGGTCAACGGGTCGATCAGGGCTTTCTGTCGCTGTTCTTCCAGATGTTCGCGAAAGCCCAGGGCTTCCTGCTCCATGTGCGCTACACGTTCGGCCAGGCCTTTGAGACGTGCCGCCACTTCCTGCTCGCGGGCATCGCGTTGTTGCTGATGCTGATCCATGGTACCGAGCAGGCCTTCGAGATGGTTCTCCAGCACTCGCTTCAGATCATCCAGATCAGCCGCTTCCTGCACGCTGGTTTGCAAGCCGTCGACTTGCTCGCGAATCTGCGTGTCCATCGCCCGGGCTGCCGAGCTGTTGTCGGCATGGCCCTCGCTGGCGGCCTGCAAATTGCTCTGGAATGCTTCGAGGCGTTCGTTGAGCCGCTGCAGATAGGCTTCGAATTCGTGTTGGCCGCTGTCGGTGATTGCCAGCATCAAGGTGGCAAGGTCGTCGAGAATGGGCAGGAGTTCGTACCAGTTCAGGCCATTTTTCAAGCGATCACGCATGGCCTCGGCTTGCGGGCGATGGCGCTCTGGCAAGGTTAGGTCGTCGAGCAGCCCGATCAGCGTGTCTTCGATGTGTTTGGCCACCGAGCTGTAGGAAGGCTCCGGCGAATCGGGCAGGGCGTAGAGAATGTCTTGCTCGGGCTGCTCCGGATCGATGGCAGCCAAGGCTTGGGCAATCGGGGCGGGCAGGGGCAGGCTGTCGAGGAGCAAGGGGGCCGGGGCGTCGCCCGGGTGGATCAACTCGTCAGGGTTGATCGCCGCAGTGAGGGCTGGTGGCGCAAGCGGCAGGGCCAGAGGTTCGAGGGGCGGTTTGAGTTCAGGCAGTGGTTCGGGCGCCGTCTCGATGGCAATGACCGGCGGCACAAACGAAACCACAGGCGATTCGGCCTGCGGTTGCGCTGCAGCTGCCTGTTGAGGGCTTGCCTCTGCCGGCTGCAACAGCGGCGCGGCGCTGACCGGTGCCGGAGTCGGTTCGCCTGTTGGCGTCTGTGCGGGCTTGACATCAGGTTCAGTGTTGGCTGAGGGCGGCGCTGATATTGGCGCAGGCGCTTGAGCTTGCTCCGGGCCTGGCGGCCCTGGCGTTTCTTCGGCTTCGCGATTACCAAACAGGCGTTGCAGAAAGCCCGGGCGGTCCGGCGCGGGTGGGGTTTCCAGCTGGCTCAACGCTTTGCCCTGCAAACCGCTGAGTTCGCTCAACAGCAACGGCATTTCCCGCGCCTGACCGACCCGACTGTCCAGTTGCTTGGCGAATTTCTTCAGCGGCTGGGCGACTTCCCGCGGCAGCGGCAACGCTTGCAGTTGGGTAACCAGCGCGGTCAACGCGGTGCTGACCTGATCAATGCGGGTCTCGCGGCGCTGCTCGGAGTCGAGTACGGCTTTCTCCAGGCGCGGCAGCAGGGCGGCGAGACCGGCATCCATGTCGTCGGTGCGCACCACGTCGCGCATCTCTTTCATGCACTGATCAACAACCTTGTCGGTGCCTTCAGCGGCCAGCGTACTGCGTACCAGACCGCGGCGCAGCAAGTCGAGCCGGGCGGCCCAGCGCCGTTCGAGCTTGTCCTGCTGTTCGATACTTTTGAGGTACTTCTCTTTCCAGCGCTGGGCGTCGTCGCTCATTCAGGGGTTCCGCGAGGGGCAGGATTCAACGCGGGCAATGCATCGGCCGTGAGCGAACCCGGCAGACGAATCTCTACCGCGACCGGCAGGTGATCGGAAATGGGTTGGGCCAGCACTTCGACCTTTTCCAGGGTCAGGGTCGGGCTGAGTAAAATATGATCCAGGCATCGCTGCGGCCGCCAGCTGGGAAACGTGGCTTGCATCTGCGGGGCCAGCAGGCCGAGATCGCGTAACGGTGACTGTTGTAGCAGATCGCTGGCGTGGGTGTTCATGTCGCCCATCAATACCTGGTGCTTGTAGCCACCGATCAGGTCCCGAATGTAGGCCAGTTGCAGGCTGCGCACCCGGGCGCCGAGGGCCAGGTGCATCATCACCACCACCAGCGCTTCCGGGCCTTCGCCAAAGCGCAGCAGGATTGCGCCGCGACCTTTCGGGCCCGGCAGCGGATGGTCTTCGATCGCCCACGGTTTCAGTCGGCTGAGCACGCCATTGCTGTGCTGGGCCAGCCGGCCGAGGTTGCGATTGAGTTGTTGATACCAGTAAGGGAAGGCGCCGAGGTGGGCCAGGTGTTCGACCTGATTGACGTAGCCTGAGCGCAGGCTGCCGCCATCGGCTTCCTGCAGGGCGACCAGGTCGAAGTCGCCAAGCAGGTCGCCGATCTTCTGCAGATTGCCTGAGCGCCCGGTGTGCGGCAGCAGGTGCTGCCAGCTGCGGGTCAGGTAATGCCGATAGCGTTCGGTGCTGATGCCGACCTGGATGTTGAAGCTGAGCAAGCGCAGACGATGGTCTGCGGGCAGGCCCGTGGACTCCAGGTGATGCTCGTTGACCTGTGGATCATGCAGGCCAACGATGCGTTCAGTGCCCCAGCGGCGCATGGCAATGACCGCGCTTAGTTGGCAGCTGCCTTGTTGGCCGCTCGCTCTTTGGCGACCAGTTGATCAGCCAGCTTCAAGGCTTCTTCCGCACCACCGGCAGAGCCGATGTCGAAGCGGTATTTGCCGTTGACGATCATGGTTGGCACGCCAGTGATTTCATATTTCTTGGCCAGCTCACGCGCCTTGACGATCTGCCCTTTGATCGCGAACGAGTCAAAGGTGGCGAGGAACTTGTCCTTGTCCACGCCTTGTGTGGCGAGGAAGTCAGCCATGTCGTTCTTGTCGGTCAGCTTCTTGTGTTCTTTCTGGATCGCATTGAATACCGCAGCGTGAACCTTGTGCTCGACGCCCATCGCTTCCAGGGTCAGGAACATTTGGCCGTGAGCATCCCACGGGCCGCCGAACATGGCAGGAATGCGCACGAAGTTGACGTCGGACGGCAGTTTTTCAACCCAGGGATTGATCACCGGCTCGAACGCGTAGCAATGCGGGCAGCCGTACCAGAACAGCTCCACGACTTCGATCTTGCCAGGCTCTGCCACCGGCACCGGGTTGGCCAGTTCGACATAAGGGGCAGCGGGTGCTTCGGCGGCCTGGGCGGTCACGCCGAACAGGCTGGCAGCGACGAGAGCGGCGCTGATGATCAGATTACGCATGCTTTACTCCTGGACAATTTTGGTCGCCTCGCGCGACCTGTTTTCAGACAGATCCTGGCGGGCATGAGTTCTGTAGTGTAACGGCAGCGGCCACAAAAAAGGGCGGCCAAAGCCACCCTTTTTATACTTGCTGCGACGGATTAATCGAGCGTTAACGTTGCAGGAGATGTCCATCACCGGTAACGCTCGATGCAGGGCGGTTAGTGCAGGCCCTGAATGTAGCTGGCGACCGCAGCAATGTCTTCGTCGCTGAGTTTGCGTGCGATGGTGCGCATCGGCATGGAATCGCCGTCGTTGGCGCGACCGCCTTCTTCCTTGCGGAAGTCGGTCAGCTGTTTGGCGATGTATTGAGCGTGTTGGCCTCCCAGGTGCGGGAAGCCGGCGGCGGCGTTGCCGGCACCGTTCGGCGAGTGGCAGCCGGTGCAGGCTGGCAGGCCTTTGTCCAGGTTGCCGCCACGGAACAGGGCTTCACCACGGGCGACGATTTTTGGATCGGCGGCGCCGACGCTGCCCTTCTGACTGGCAAAGTAGGCGGCAATATCGGCCAGGTCCTGATCGCTCAGGTTGGTCAGCAGGCCGGTCATTTCCAGAACCTGGCGTTTGCCCGACTTGATGTCGTGCAACTGCTTGTCGAGGTAACGTTCACCTTGACCGGCCAGTTTCGGGAAGTTGGGTGCCATGCTGTTCCCGTCCGGGCCATGGCAGGCTCCGCACACGGCAGCTTTTGCCTGGCCGGCTGCTGCATCACCTGCAGCATGGGCGATGCCGGAGATTCCCACGGTCAACAGCAGACTCACGATCAATTTGTTCATCAGCTAATCCAACTACGGCTAAGGGTTAAGAGTTATGGACCGGGTTTACTCTCGCTCATCCAAAGGATGATGGCCTGGTAATCCTCGGCACTGCAGTCCATGCACAAACCACGCGGCGGCATCGCCTTGAAACCCTGGGTCACGTGTTGCACCAGCGTCTCCATACCTTTCGCCAACCTCGGCGTCCAAGCTGCCTGATCGCCTCTTTCGGGCGCCATGGGTAGTTGGCCGGAATGACAGGCACCACAAACACGGTTGTACACGGCTTCCGGTTCCTGTGTAGCCTGTGCGCCGCAAAGCGGTATCAGGACTCCGGCAGCCAGCAGCCATTTCGTCATAAAACGACCTTTTCAGGGTTGAGAGCGTTCTGCGTTCTGATGCGCAATCAAGGTCTTTGGCTCTCGTGAACTTCATCCTTCGCTGGGACAAAGCACACACAAAATCTGCGGCATTATATACTGGCGTCACTGAAACGGAAGCGACACCGCGTTCCGCGCCCAATCCCGGCGCCGCCCACATCGGAAATCCCATGCAACTCAAGAATCCCATCCTCGGCCTGTGCCAACAGTCCACGTTCATGCTCAGTGCCGCCAAAGTCGATCAATGCCCTGACGACGAAGGCTTCGAAGTGGCGTTCGCCGGTCGTTCCAACGCCGGTAAATCCAGCGCGCTGAACACCCTGACTCACGCCAGCCTGGCGCGCACCTCGAAAACTCCGGGTCGCACACAGCTGTTGAACTTCTTCAAGCTAGACGATGAACGGCGTCTGGTCGACCTGCCGGGCTACGGTTATGCAAAAGTACCGATCCCGCTCAAGCAACACTGGCAGCGTCACCTTGAGGCGTACCTCGGTGGCCGCGAGAGTTTGAAGGGTTTGATTCTGATGATGGACATCCGTCATCCAATGACCGACTTCGACCTGTTGATGCTCGACTGGGCCGTTGCCGCCGGCATGCCGATGCACATTCTGCTGACCAAGGCCGACAAACTGACCTACGGTGCCGCCAAGAACACGCTGCTCAAGGTGCAGTCGGAAATCCGCAAGGGCTGGGGTGATCAGGTGACGATCCAGCTGTTCTCCGCGCCCAAACGCATGGGCCTGGAAGAGGCCTACACTGTGTTGGCAGGCTGGATGGAACTCGCGGACAAGGGTTCGGAAACAACAGCTGAATAAGAAGTTTTCAAAACTGTCTGTGGTGCTGCCAGGCAAGGCAAAAGTGCGACAAAAAAGCGGAGTTTAGGGGACCTAAATGAGCATTTTTTGTTGCGCTTTTAACGCAGCATGGCTGCGCCATAGGCAGTTTTGGGGCAAAAAAAGCCCCGGACTTCATATGGGGAGGGAGAAGTTCCGGGGTTTAAGTTCCGAACCGCTAGGGCGGGGTTCAGATATCTGCCAACACTTAACACAACATAGGAGCATCGAAGGGCTTCACCAGCCATTCAGTATCTCTGAGTAGTGAGTTGTCAGATTAGTTCAGATTTTTTTCAAAAAGCTTTGGAATAACCCCAAGCGCGATTCGATATAAGCCCTATACAGCCGTTTGCCGCGACAGTGTGTCGCGGCAAACGCCCGGTCCAGAGCCCTTAGTGCGCCTCATCCCAGTTGTTGCCGACGCCGACTTCCACCAGCAACGGTACATCCAGTTTCGCCGCTTCGCTCATATGCAGGCGGATTTCCTGACTCACCTGCTCAACCAGATCCTCGCGAACCTCCAGCACCAGTTCGTCGTGCACCTGCAGGATGACCTTGGCGTCCAGCCCGGACGCTGTCAGCCAGTTATCCACCGCCACCATGGCTTTCTTGATGATGTCGGCCGCGGTGCCTTGCATCGGCGCATTGATCGCCGTGCGTTCGGCGGCGGCGCGTTCCTGCGGCTTGTTCGAGTTGATTTCCGGCAGGTACAGGCGTCGACCGAAGAAGGTCTCGACGTAACCCTGATCCGCAGCCTGCTTACGGGTGCGCTCCATGTATTCGCGCACACCCGGGTAGCGGGCGAAGTAGGTGTCGATGTAGGCCTTGGCGGTCTTGGTGTCGACGCCGATGTCCTTGCCGAGCTTCTGCGCGCCCATGCCATAGATCAGGCCGAAGTTGATCGCCTTGGCGCCACGGCGCTGGTCGGAGGTCACTTCGTTGAGCTCGACCTTGAATACTTCGGCAGCGGTGGCGGTGTGCACGTCCAGATTGTTGCGGAAGGCGTTCATCAAGCCTTCGTCCTTGGACAAGTGGGCCATGATCCGCAGTTCGATTTGCGAATAGTCCGCCGCCAGCAATTTGTAGCCTTTCGGCGCGACGAAAGCCTGGCGAATGCGGCGGCCTTCAGCGGTGCGCACTGGAATGTTCTGCAGGTTCGGATCGCTGGAAGACAAGCGTCCGGTGGACGCCACAGCCTGATGGTACGACGTGTGGATACGTCCGGTGCGCGGGTTGATCTGCTCCGGCAAGCGGTCGGTGTAAGTGCTTTTCAGCTTGCTCATGGAGCGATGCTCCATCAGCACTTTTGGCAGTCGATGATCGTCTTCGGCGAGTTTCGCCAGCACTTCCTCGGCGGTCGATGGTTGGCCCTTGGCGGTTTTCTTCAGCACCGGCAGGCCGAGTTTTTCGTAGAGGATTACGCCCAACTGCTTCGGCGAGCCGAGGTTGAATTCTTCGCCGGCGATCTCGAACGCTTCGCGCTCCAGTGCGACCATTTTGTTACCCAGCTCGATGCTCTGGATGCCGAGCAGTTCAGCGTCGACGAACGCGCCCTGACGCTCGATGCGCGCCAGCACCGGTACCAGCGGGATTTCGATGTCGGTCAGCACGCTGGCCAGGCTCGGGATCGCGCTGAGTTTTTCAAACAGGGTCTGGTGCAGACGCAGGGTGATGTCGGCGTCTTCGGCGGCATACGGGCCGGCCTGCTCCAGAGCGATCTGGTCGAAGGTCAGCTGTTTGGCGCCTTTGCCGGCGATGTCCTGAAAACTCACAGTGGTGTGATCCAGGTACTTCTGCGCAAGGCTGTCCATGTCGTGGCGGGTGGCGGTGGAGTTGAGTACGTAGGACTCAAGCATGGTGTCGAAGGCAATCCCGCGCACATTGATGCCTTGGCTCTGATCGCCGCCAATGGCGCAGTTGGCCAGAATGTTCATGTCGAACTTGGCGTGCTGGCCGACCTTGAGTTTGTTCGGGTCTTCCAGGATCGGCTTCAGCGCGCGCAGCACAGTGTCGCGATCCAGTTGCTCGGGCACGCCGATGTAGGAATGGGTCAGCGGGATGTACGCCGCTTCGTTGGCCTGCACCGCGAACGACAGGCCGACCAGTTGCGCCTGCTGCGCGTCGATGCCTGTGGTTTCGGTGTCGAAGGCGAACAGCTTGGCGTTGTTCAGTTTTTCCAGCCAGACATCGAAACGCGCCTGATCGAGGATGGTTTCGTAAGCGGCTTCAGCAGGGGCGGCGGGCACTTCGGCTGGCGGCGCGCTAAACAGATCGCCAGCCGACGCAGGCTCTGTGGCCGCGCTCAGCTCCTGGCGCTTGGCGTCGCGATCGAGGTCATTCAGCCAGCTCTTGAATTCCAGCAGGGTGTACAGCTCGTAGAGCTTGGCCGGGTCTTCCGGGCCCATTTGCAGGTCATCGAGGCCAATGTCCAGCGGCACGTCGACCTTGATGGTAGCCAGTTGATAGGAGAGGAAGGCCATCTCCTTGTGCTCTTCAAGCTTGGCCGGCAGAGTCTTGGCCCCGCGAATCGGCAGGGTCGGGACGATGTCGAGGTTTGCATAAAGCTCGGTGAGGCCGCCGTTAACGCCGACCAGCAGGCCGGACGCGGTCTTCGGGCCGATGCCGGGAACGCCCGGGATGTTGTCGGAAGAATCGCCCATCAGTGCCAGATAATCGATGATCTGCTCCGGAGCGACGCCGAATTTCTCCTTTACGCCCTCAACGTCCATCGAGCTACCGGACATGGTGTTGACCAAGGTAATGTGGCCGTCGACCAGTTGCGCCATGTCCTTGTCGCCGGTGGAGATGATCACCGGGCGAGCGGCTGCCGCGCTGCTGCGGGCGAGGGTGCCGATCACGTCGTCTGCCTCGACGCCCTCCACGCACAACAGCGGGAAGCCGAGAGCAATCACGCTCTGGTGCAGCGGCTCGATCTGCACGCGCATGTCGTCGGGCATGCTGGGGCGATTGGCCTTGTATTCGGCGTACATCTCATCGCGAAACGTCCCGCCCTTGGCATCGAAAACCACGGCGAACGGGCTGTCCGGATACTGCTTGCGCAGACTCTTGAGCATGTTCAGCACACCTTTGACCGCACCGGTCGGCAGGCCTTTGGAGGTGGTCAGCGGTGGCAGTGCATGGAAAGCGCGGTACAGGTAAGACGAACCGTCCACCAGGACGAGGGGGGCTTGGCTCATGAGCAGAATCAACCTTTTCGGCGGGCCCGGCGCTAGAATAGCGGGACCGTTGACGACAAAGGGACAAGGTTATCATGCGTACGTTAAATCGCTTGCTGCTGGTCGGTTTGATTGCTGTCTCACCATTGGCCGCGATGGCGGCGGATGATGCGCCGTCGAAGGAGCCGGAAGTTACCATTAACACGCACACCGAGGGCGACAAGGTCATTCAGGAATACAGCCGCAGTGGCTTCGTGTATGCGATCAAGGTCACGCCGAAGGGCGGCAAACCGTATTTCCTGGTGCGCGCCGATGGTTCGGACGTGAACTACATCCGTTCTGACCAGCCGGATATGCTGATTCCGTCGTGGGAAATCTTTACCTGGAAGTAAGATTCCTGACTTTTTAATCGGCGCCGCTTGATCGCGGCGCCCGAACTGAGCAGTTTTTAACCATGTCTGTGTTCACCCCCCTGGCTCGGCCAGAGCTGGAAACCTTTCTTGCCCCTTACGGGCTTGGCCGTCTGCTTGATTTCCAGGGGATCGCCGCCGGCAGCGAAAACACCAACTTCTTTATCAGCCTGGAGCAGGGCGAATTCGTCCTGACCCTGGTCGAACGTGGGCCGGTGCAGGAAATGCCGTTCTTCATCGACCTGCTCGACGTGTTGCACGAGGCTGATCTGCCGGTGCCCTACGCGCTGCGCACCACTGACGGCGTGGCATTGCGTGAGCTCAAGGGCAAGCCGGCGCTGCTGCAACCACGGCTGTCCGGCAAGCACATCAAGGTCGCCAACGCCCAGCATTGCGCGCAGGTCGGTGAGTTGCAGGCGCATCTGCACCTGGCGACCCAGGGCGAGCGCATGATCAAGCGCAAGACCGATCGTGGCCTGGACTGGATGCTGGAGGAGGGTAACGAGTTCCTCTCGCACTTGAGTGACGAGCCGCGTGCGCTGCTGCACAAGGCGCTGGATGAAATCACCCTGCAGAAAGACAAAATTCTTGCGTTGCCACGGGCGAACATTCATGCCGATCTGTTCCGCGACAATGCGATGTTCGAAGGCACGCACCTGACCGGGTTGATCGATTTTTACAACGCCTGCTCGGGGCCGATGCTCTACGACGTGGCGATCGCATTGAATGACTGGTGTTCGGACGAGGATGGCCTGATTGATGGTCCGCGTGCCCGCGCATTCCTTGGCGCTTATGCGGCGCTGCGTCCGTTCACTGCGGCTGAAGCTGAACTCTGGCCGACCATGCTGCGCGTGGCCTGTGTGCGGTTCTGGCTGTCACGGTTGATCGCCGCCGAGCAGTTTGCCGGGCAGGACGTGCTGATTCATGATCCACGGGAATTTGAGTTGCGGTTGGCGCAGCGGCAGCAGGTCAGCACCCCTCTACCGTTCGCGCTTTAAATTGTGGCGAGCGAGCTTGCTCGCGCTGGGTTGCGAAGCAGCCCCAAAATTCTGGCAATCAGCCTGATTTTTGTGAGTGCTGCGCACTCAAGCGGGAGCAAGCTCCCTCGCCACAGGTTTTGCGTTGCTACAACGATTCCAGGCAGCCGGCCAAATCGTTGCCCAACTTCTCCAGTACCTGCTCATACCCCTGAGCGGTCGCTTGCGTATAGCCACCCAGCGCATCCAGCTCCGCCAGCTTCACCGGCAGGCCCGCCACCAGGGTTTCCGCCAGGCGTGGACGCAGTGGCGGTTCGCTGAACACACAGGTCTTGCCCACTTCCTGCAGGCGTTTGCGCATCGCGGCGACATGTTGCGCGCCCGGTTGCACTTCGGCGGCCACGCTGAACACGCCAGTGTGTTTCAGGCCGTAAGCATCTTCGAAATAGTCGAAGGCTTCGTGGAATACGAAATACGGCTTGCCTTCAACGCTGGCCAGGCGCTGCTTCAGCCGCGCGTCCAACGCATCGAGACGCTCATCGAAGGCCTTGGCGTTGCGCTGATAGCGTTCGGCGTTGGCCGGATCGGCAGCGCTGAGGTCGGCAGCCATTTTCCCGGCAATGACTCGGGCGTTGACCGGCGATAGCCACAAATGCGCGTCCAGCGTACCCGGACGATGATCGTGATCATGCTCGTCGGCGTCTTCGGCGTGGGAATGGCTGTCTTCGGCAAAGCGGCGCAATTTCATGCCCGGCAGATCCTGCACGGCGACGCTCGGCAGCGTTCGACCGTTCAGCACACGCGGCAGGAAACCTTCCATGTCCGGGCCGATCCAGTACAGCAGGTCCACCGATTGCACCTTGCGCACGTCGGACGGGCGTAGTGCGTAGTTATGCGGCGAAGCACCCGGCGGCAGCAGCACTTCCGGGATGGCCACACCGTCCTGGACCGCTGCAGCGATCAACTGCAACGGTTTGATGCTGGTGAGAACCTTGACCTCGGCCTGAGCCGAACCGATCAGCAGAAAACTGGCGACAAAAGCCACAAAAACAGAAAAAAGTCGGGACACGATGACCACTCAAGGAGGCGAGAACGGGTAACATAATAACGTCTCTATCAAAACTCGTCGCCGCCCATGCCTATTACACCGATTGCCAGCCGTCCCCACGACCACTCTCATTGCGTGCACAGCGCACTGACCGAGGCCGATACCTTGTGCGCCCAGAAAGGCCTGCGCCTGACTGCGCTGCGCCGGCGGGTGCTGGAACTGGTGTGGCAGAGCCACAAGCCACTGGGCGCTTATGACATTCTCGCGGTACTGAGCGAGCAGGACGGCCGTCGCGCCGCGCCGCCAACCGTATACCGCGCGCTGGATTTCCTGCTGGAAAACGGTTTGGTGCACCGCATCTCTTCACTCAACGCCTTCGTTGGCTGTGTGCATCCGGAGCATGCGCATCAGGGCCAGTTCCTGATCTGCCGCGAGTGCCACGCCGCAATCGAGCTGGAACAAAAAGCCATCAGCGACGCGATTATCCACAGCGCCAAAGACGTCGGGTTCATTGTCGAAGCGCAGACCGTCGAAGTGGTCGGCCTGTGCGCCGGTTGCCAGGGGGCTTGATGAGCAACCCGTTGATCCGTCTTCAGCACGTTGCTGTCACGTTTGCCGGGCAGACCGTGCTCGACAACATTGAGCTGAGCGTCGAGCCGGGGCAGATCGTCACCCTGATCGGCCCCAACGGCGCCGGCAAGACCACCCTCGTGCGCGCCGTACTCGGGCTGCTGAAGCCGGACAGCGGCAGCGTCTGGCGCAAGCCGAAACTGCGCGTTGGCTACATGCCGCAAAAGCTGCACGTCGACCCGACCTTGCCGCTGTCGGTGCTGCGCTTCCTGCGCCTGGTGCCCGGTGTAGACCGCCCGCGCGCGTTGGCGGCGCTGAAAGAAGTCGGTGCCGAACACGTCATCGACAGCCCGGTGCAAAGTGTTTCCGGCGGCGAAATGCAGCGTGTGTTGCTGGCCCGGGCGCTGTTGCGCGAGCCTGAGCTGCTGGTGCTGGACGAGCCGGTGCAAGGCGTCGATGTCGCCGGGCAAGCCGAGCTGTACAGCCTGATCACTCGCCTGCGTGACCGTCACGGCTGCGGCGTGCTGATGGTGTCCCACGATTTGCACCTTGTCATGAGCACCACCGATCAGGTGGTGTGCCTGAATCGTCACGTCTGCTGCTCCGGGCACCCCGAGCAGGTCAGCGGCGATCCGGCGTTCGTCGAGCTGTTCGGCAAAAATGCGCCGAGCCTGGCGATCTATCACCACCATCACGACCACGCCCATGACCTGCACGGTTCGGTGGTCAAGGCGCCCGGTGCGGGCCACACCCACGTTCACGGAGACCACTGCAAGCATGGCTGATTTTCTGTTGTATGCCCTGCTTGCAGGTCTGGCACTGGCGGTGGTCGCCGGGCCGCTTGGTTCGTTTGTGGTCTGGCGGCGCATGGCCTACTTCGGCGACACCCTGTCCCACGCCGCGTTGCTGGGCGTGGCGCTGGGCTTTCTGCTGGATGTCAGCCCGACGGTCGCGGTGACCGTCGGCTGCCTGCTGCTGGCAGTGTTGCTGGTGACCTTGCAGCAGCGTCAACCGCTGGCCTCCGACACGCTGTTGGGGATTCTTGCACCGAGCACGCTCTCTCTTGGCCTGGTGGTACTAAGCTTCATGCATGAAGTGCGGATCGACCTGATGGCCTATCTGTTCGGCGACCTGCTGGCGATCAGTCCGACCGACCTGGCGTGGATCCTCGGCGGCAGCGCGGCAGTGCTGGTGTTGTTGGTGACGCTGTGGCGACCGCTGCTGGCGATCACCGTGCATGAAGAATTGGCCAAGGTCGAAGGTCTGCCGGTAGCGGGCCTGCGCATGGCGCTGATGCTGTTGATTGCGGTGGTGATCGCGGTGGCGATGAAAATCGTCGGTGTGTTGCTGATCACTTCGCTGCTGATCATCCCGGCGGCTGCGGCACAACGTCACGCCCGTTCGCCGGAGCAGATGGCGCTGGGCGCGAGCCTGCTGGGCATGCTCGCGGTGTGTGGCGGGCTGGCGCTGTCATGGTTCAAGGACACCCCGGCGGGGCCGTCCATCGTTGTGACGGCGGCCGCACTGTTTCTGCTGAGTTTTGTTCTGCCCCGTCGAGGGGTGTAGACTTGCTCGCTTTTTGCGCAATTAGAGAGTCGCAGGAATGAAGCCGTTCGCCTCCCGTTATCTGCTCCTTGTCGCATTTTCCGTGCTGCTGGGCGCCTGCCAAAGCACGCCGCCGGTGGCCGAAGCCCCCGACGCGCGGGCCACGGCCATCGCACAGCTGGAGCAAAGCCTGGCCAGCAGCGAACTGGCCACCGCCGAAGACCAATTGGCCGCCTTGCAGGCACAGAACCCCAACGATCAGTCCCTTGAGCAATACCAGCGCCAGCTGGCCGAAGCCTACTTGCGCCGCAGCCAGATCGTATTGCAGAAAGGTGATGTGAATGCGGCAGCCACCGCGCTGAGCCGCGCCCGCGCCCTGATGCCCAAAGCCCCGGCGCTGACCGGTGGCGTCAATGGCGCCATCACCGAAGCGCGCAAAGCCGAGCTGGAAAAAGCCGAAGCGGCGCTGCTGGCGGCCGAGGCCAAACCGAAAGCCAAGGTCATTGATCCGACTGCCGAAAGCACCACAGTGGCGTTGAACATCAACGACAGCCGCAAACTTCGCCGGCAACTGGATGCGATCGCCGCCGATGTGGTGAATTACGAGTGTGCTGTGAGCATTCAGGCGCCGCGGACTCAGGATTACCCTTGGCTGGCGACGTTGCTGAAAAAACGTGTGAAGAAATTGAATCCGGATTTCGAGCTGAAGATTGAAAAGCAGATCCTGCGCACCGTGCCGGCGCAGATGGTTTTGATTCCAGCCAAACCCTAAAAGATCGCAGCCTCCGGCAGCTCCTACAGGTGCAAGTAAACCCTGTAGGAGCTGCCGAAGGCTGCGATCTTTTGCTTTAGGCTGGAATGGCCTTGGCCTTAGGCTCCCGCGCCCAAACCCGATGCTGCCCGATCGCCGCAAAGAACGGCTTGGTCAATCCCGGCACATCCTTGCCCTGCAGCAACCCTGCATCCGCCTCTAGCTTCAGCAGATCCTGCAACTGCTTGGCATCGCCGTGCAGCGCAATCGCCTTCAGGTGCTTGTACGCCTCCAGCAGGTAGTGCAGCGCCACGCCATCAGCGCTCAACGCCTTGATCGACGCCGCGCCACCGGGCACGAACACCGCATCGAAGATCACTGAAGGCATGCCTTCCATGGAGGCGTCCACTGGCAGGGCTTTGCCGTCGGCAGTCTTCACCGGTGCCGACGTCGGGCCGAGCAGCTTGGCGTGCGCACCTTGTGCAGCCAAGGCCTTCTTCATCGCATCGATCGCCGCACCATCGACGCCGTTAGCGGCAAGAATCGCCACTTTCCGAGTTTTGATGTCCTCTGGCAGCAGATTCGCCTGGCTCAGCGCCGGCGAATGATCGAACGAAGTCTTGCGCACCTCGACCGTGCCTTTGCTCGGCGCTGGCAATCCGAGGTTGGCCGCCACACGTTTAGCCAGTTCCAGGTCGATGTTGGCGAGAATCTCATTCACCTGCCGTGCACGGATGAACTCACGTTCGACCTTGCCCAGCTCGAAACTGTAAGCGGCAATGATGTGTTCCTTCTCGTGCTCGCTCATGCTCTTGAAGAACAGCCGTGCTTGCGAGAAGTGATCGCTGAACGACTCGCTGCGCTGGCGGATCTTGTTCGCATCGATGCGTTCCGGATAACTCTCGAAGCCGCCGTCTTTAGCCGCCGGTGGGGTTTCCTTCGGCCAGCCGCCATCAATCGAGTTCGGCTCATAGGAAGCGCGACCCTTGTCGATCACCGTGCGGTGCTGCGCGTCGCGCTGGCCGTTGTGGAACGGTGCGACCGGGCGGTTGATCGGCAGCTCATGAAAGTTCGGCCCACCCAGTCGGCTGATTTGCGTATCGGTGTAGGAAAACAGCCGGCCTTGCAGCAGTGGGTCATTGGAGAAGTCGATGCCGGGCACGATGTGGCCCGGGCAAAACGCGACCTGCTCGGTCTCGGCGAAGAAGTTGTCCGGGTTGCGGTTCAGGGTCATCTTGCCCAGCGGGGTGATCGGCACGATTTCTTCGGGGATCAGCTTGGTCGGGTCGAGGATGTCGAAATCGAAGTCGTGTTCGTTTTCCTCCTCGATGATCTGTACGCCCAGCTCCCATTCCGGGTAGTCGCCCATCTCGATGGCTTCCCACAGATCGCGACGGTGGTAGTCGGTGTCTTTACCGGCGAGCTTCTGCGCCTCGTCCCACACCAGCGAGCAAGTGCCAGCGGTCGGGCGCCAGTGGAATTTGACGAAGCGTGATTTGCCCTCGGCATTGATCAGGCGGAAGGTGTGCACGCCAAAGCCCTGCATGCTGCGCAGGCTTTTCGGGATCGCCCGGTCGGACATCGCCCAGATCACCATGTGCGCCGATTCCGGCACCAGCGAGACAAAGTCCCAGAACGTGTCGTGGGCCGAGCCGCCGGTCGGGATCTCATTGTGCGGCTCGGGTTTCACCGCGTGGACAAAGTCGGGAAACTTGATCGCGTCCTGAATGAAGAACACCGGCATGTTGTTGCCGACCAGGTCGAAGTTGCCTTCGTCGGTGAAGAATTTCACCGCGAAACCGCGCACGTCACGCACGGTATCGCCGGAACCACGCGGCCCCTGCACCGTGGAAAAGCGCACGAACACCGGAGTCTTTTTCCCCGGGTCCTGCAGGAAACCGGCCTTGGTCAGCGCCGAATGGTTCTCGTAGGCCTGAAAGAAACCGTGAGCGCCCGTACCGCGGGCATGGACGATGCGCTCCGGAATGCGTTCATGGTCAAAGTGCGTGATTTTCTCACGCATGATGAAGTCTTCCAGCAACGACGGCCCGCGCGGGCCGGCCTTGAGGGTATTCTGGTTATCGGCGACCTTCACCCCCTGATTGGTGCGCAGGGCCTGGCCGGTAGCGTCGGAGCGAAACTTCTCCAGGCTGTCGAGTTTGGCGTTGGTGTTGGCGCGATCCTTGGTATCGGTTCCGGCCAGCTGGCTTTTGTCGGTGGTAGGTTTCTTGCTGCTCATCAGACGTAAACTCCTCGGTTGACCCCGTTTCCACGGGGACTCTTGAGCGTTTCCGGGCACGGTTACCCAGGGTTTCAAGTCGCTGAACTAGTGACCAATGAGCAGGAACGAGCGTTCCTTTTTTATGACCTTTGATCTTGTTATTGCCAAATCGAAGGTTAATTGCGAAATAAATGCTAAGAACCTCTATACGGACAGGCTAAAATGCGCGCCCGGCTAACCGCTGATCCTTTTCTAACGCGCCCCACAAGGTTCGCTACGTGATCGAGTTTCAAAACGTCCACAAAACTTACCGCGTCGCCGGTAAGGACATCCCCGCCCTGCACCCGACCAGTCTTTCGATTGAAAACGGTCAGGTCTTCGGCCTGATCGGCCATTCCGGTGCGGGAAAAAGTACCCTGCTGCGTCTGATCAATCGCCTGGAAGACTCCAGCGGCGGCAAGATCATCGTCGACGGCGAAGAAGTCACCGCGCTGGACGCCAACGGCCTGCGCCGTTTCCGCCAGCAGGTCGGGATGATCTTCCAACACTTCAACCTGCTCGCTTCCAAGACCGTGGCCGACAACGTCGCGCTGCCGCTGACCCTGGCCGGCGAACTGTCGAGCAGCGAGATCAATCAGCGCGTCGCCGAATTGCTGGCGCGGGTCGGTCTGTCTGATCACTCCAAAAAGTATCCGGCGCAGCTGTCCGGCGGCCAGAAACAGCGTGTCGGCATCGCCCGCGCCCTGGCGACCAAGCCGAAAATTCTGCTGTGCGACGAGGCCACCAGCGCCCTCGACCCGCAGACCACCGCGTCGGTTCTGCAACTGCTGGCCGAGATCAATCGTGAACTGAAGCTGACCATCGTCCTGATCACCCACGAGATGGATGTGATCCGTCGGGTCTGCGATCAGGTGGCAGTGATGGACGCCGGGGTGATCGTCGAGCAAGGTTCGGTGGCCGATGTGTTCCTGCATCCGCAGCACCCGACCACCAAGCGTTTCGTCCAGGAAAGCGAGCAGATCGACGAAAGCGAACAGCGCGATGACTTCGCTCACGTACCGGGTCGCATCGTGCGTCTGACCTTCCAGGGCGAAGCGACCTACGCGCCGTTGCTCGGTACCGTTGCCCGGGAAACCGGGGTCGACTACAGCATCCTCGCCGGTCGCATCGACCGCATCAAAGACATTCCTTACGGGCAATTGACCCTCGCCGTCACCGGTGGCGACATGGAAGCGGCTTTCGCCCGCTTCACCGCCGCTGACGTTCATATGGAGGTGCTGCGTTAATGGAAATGCTCAAGGCTTTCTTCGAAAACATCGATTGGCTGGAAATCTGGCTGGCCACCGGCGACACCCTGCTGATGCTCGGTGGTTCGCTGCTGTTCACCGTATTGCTCGGCCTGCCGCTGGGCGTGCTGCTGTTCCTCTGCAGCCCGCGTCAGTTGCTGGAAAACCGTGGCTTCTACGCCTTCATGTCGTTGGCGGTGAACATCCTGCGTTCGCTGCCGTTCATCATTCTGCTGATCGTGATGATTCCGTTCACCGTGCTGATCACCGGCACTTCGCTGGGCGTGGCCGGTGCGATTCCGCCGCTGGTGGTGGGTGCGACTCCGTTTTTCGCGCGTCTGGTGGAAACCGCGCTGCGTGAAGTCGATCGCGGCATCATCGAAGCCACTCAATCGATGGGGGCGACCACCCGGCAGATCATCATGAACGCCTTGCTGCCGGAGGCCCGTCCAGGCATCTTCGCCGCGATTACGGTGACCGCGATTACTCTGGTGTCCTACACGGCAATGGCCGGTGTGGTCGGCGCCGGTGGTCTGGGTGACCTGGCGATCCGTTTCGGCTACCAGCGTTTCCAGACTGACGTGATGATCGTCACCGTGGTGTTGCTGCTGATTCTGGTACAAGTGCTGCAAATGGTCGGCGACCGTCTGGTCGTGCATTTCTCGCGCAAATAACCGGTTTTTGTAATCAAGAAATGAGCCGGCCATTCGCTGGCAGGCGCCACACGGGCGCTTTGAAAAGGAGTTAGCTGAATGAAAAAACTGATCGCTGCTTTCGCTGCCGTAGCCGCTTTTTCGGCCCACGCCGAAACCCTGACCGTTGCCGCCACCCCGGTGCCGCACGCGGAAATCCTCGAGTTCGTGAAGCCGGCCCTGGCCAAGGAAGGCGTGGATCTGAAGGTCAAGGTCTTCACCGACTACATTCAGCCGAACGTACAGGTGGCCGAGAAGCGCCTGGACGCCAACTTTTTCCAGCACCAGCCGTACCTCGATGAGTTCAACAAGGCCAAGGGCACCAGCCTGGTGGCGGTGACCGGCGTGCATCTGGAGCCGCTGGGCGCGTACTCGAACAAGATCAAGGATCTGAAGGACCTGCCAAGCGGCGCCAACGTGGTGATTCCGAACGACGCCACCAACGGCGGCCGCGCGCTGTTGCTGCTGGCCAAGGCCGGCCTGATCACCCTGAAGGATCCGACCAACATCCTGTCGACCCTGAAAGACATCGCGCAGAACCCGAAAGACCTGAAAATCCGTGAACTGGAAGCCGCGACCATCCCGCGCGTGCTGACCCAGGTCGATCTGGCGCTGATCAACACCAACTACGCGTTGGAAGCCAAGCTCGATCCGTCCAAGGATGCGCTGGTGATCGAAGGCAACGACTCGCCGTACGTGAACATCCTGGTGTCCCGTGCGGACAACAAGGACAGCGACGCGATGCAGAAACTGGCGGCTGCGCTGCACAGCCCGGAAGTGAAGAAATTCATCACCGAGAAGTACAAAGGCGCGGTATTGCCGGCGTTCTGATACAGATTGCTGCAATGAAAAGGGGACGCCAATGGCGTCCCCTTTTTTGTGGCCGAGTGTTCGGTTTTGGACCTGCTGTGTATTTGCCCCTCACCCCAGCCCTCTCCCGGAGGGAGAGGGAGCCGACCGAGGTGTCTTGCGTTGTACATCGACCTGAAAGATTGGGTCGATTATGGATTCGGCAAAGGACTTACAGGTCGGCGTATTTCGTCAGCATCCCTCGGTCAGTCCCCTCTCCCTCCGGGAGAGGGTTAGGGTGAGGGGTGGCTTTTGATCTTGGCTATTTACGGTTGAGCATTACTGGCAGCTGCGCAACCAGTTTGGCGTTGTTCAACGGCGCACGAATAAACCCGCGCTGCGTCCCATCCGGCCCGATCACCGCCAGATTGCCGCTATGGTCGACGGTGTAATTCGGCTTGCTGGTATCGGCCGGAATGAACGGAATGCTCACCGCGTTGGCGACTTTCTGCAGCTCTTCGATCGACTTCGGCGTCAGGCCCACGAACTGCGGATCAAAGTAGCCCAGGTACTGTTTCAGCTGCTGCGGGTTGTCGCGGTTCGGGTCGACGCTGACCAGCACGATCTGCAGTTTATCCACAGCATCCTTGGGCAACTCGCTCTTGATCTGGCGCAGTTGGGCGAGGGTGGTCGGGCAGATGTCCGGGCAGAAGGTGTAGCCGAAGAACAGCAGGCTCCACTTGCCTTTCAACTCATCAATGGCGACCGGTTGGCCGTCCTGATTGGTCATGGTCACGCCCGGCAGGGTGCGGCTCTGCGGCAGCAGGATGATGCCGGCGTCGATCAGCGCGGTGGGATCGCCCTGGCCCTTGCCGCTCAGTACTTTGTTGACGGTCAGTCCCAGGATCAGCGCGATCACGGCGACGAGGATGAAGACGGTTTTCTGGGTTCGAGTCATAGGTTCAACAGTAAGTAGTGGTCTACGAGCAGGGCGATGAACAACAGGAACAAGTAATAAATAGAGTACTTGAAGGTGTTGATCGCCGCGTGCGGCCGAGTGCCACGGTACAGCACCACGGCCCATTGCAGAAACCTTGCGCCGAGGGCGAGGGCGCAGATCAGGTAGAGCATGCCGCTCATGTGGATCACATACGGCAGCAGGCTCACCGCGAGCAGCGCGAAGGTGTACAGCAGAATGTGCACCTTGGTGTAGTGCTCGCCGTGGGTCACCGGCAGCATCGGGATGTCGGCCTTGGCGTATTCCTCCTTGCGATGAATCGCCAGCGCCCAGAAATGCGGCGGGGTCCAGGCGAAGATGATCAGCACCAGCAGCAACGGTTCGGCGCTGACATGGCCGGTAGCGGCGGTCCAGCCGAGCAGCGGAGGGGCGGCGCCGGCAAGACCGCCGATGACGATGTTCTGTGGCGTCGCGCGTTTGAGGAAGCCGGTGTAGATCACCGCGTAGCCGAGTAACGAAGCGAGGGTCAGCCACGCGGTCAGCGGATTGGTGAACGTCAGCAGCATCGCCTGCCCGAGCAGGGCCAGCACCAGCGCAAAGGTCAGCGCCGCTGCCGGCGAAACCCGGCCCTCGGCCAATGGCCGTTTGTGCGTGCGCGCCATCACCGCATCGATGCGCCGGTCGACCACATGATTCACCGCCGCCGCGCCGCCAGCACACAACGCAATCCCCAGATTGCCGAACACCAGCACCGTCCACGGCACTCCGGCGCGGGTCGCGAGGAACATGCCGACCAGCGAGGTGATCAGCATCAGCACTACCACTTTCGGCTTGGTCAGCTCCAGATAGTCACGCCACAGTGCTTGCGCGGGGCGTTCGCCGATCAGAAGCGCCATGGCGTTTCTCCTTTAATGGTGATGGGCGCCGCCACGTGTTTACGCGGGCTGAGGCGCCAGCGCGCAAGCACCGGCTGTTTGACCCGGACCAGACTGGTGCGCGCGTGATAATTGACCAGCACCATGCTCAGCAGCAGCGCGGCGCCACCGGCGTTGTGCGCCACGGCCACCGGCAGCGGCAGATGGAACAATACGTTGCTGATACCGAGGGTGATTTGTGCAGCGAGGGCGATGACGACCAGCCCGGCCAAACGTGTCATGCCGACGGCTTTCAGTTGCCAGGCCAAGCCGAGCAGCACCAGCGTCACCAGCAGCGCGCCGATGCGGTGGGTCAGGTGAATCGCTGTGCGTGCATCGCTGTCGAGTTGGCCGCCGAGATAATTGGGGCCGATGTGCTGGGTCAGGTGAAAGCCGTTGGCAAAGTCCGCCGGTGGCAGCCATTGACCGTGGCAGGTCGGGAAGTCGATGCAGGCCACCGCCGCGTAGTTGGAGCTGACCCAGCCACCGAGCGCGATCTGGCCGATCACCAGCAACAACCCCGCCGTCGCCCAATACTGCAAGCGCTTGGGCACGGTCAGCGCCGGCAGCACGCCGGACAGCCTCAACGTCAGCAGGAACAGCAAACTCAAGGTCGCAAAACCGCCGAGCAAATGCCCGGTGACCACTTGCGGCCAGAGCTTGAGCGTCACCGTCCACATGCCGAATGCCGCTTGCGCGAACACCACTGCCAGCAGAAACAGCGGCAGCTTCAGCGGCTGTCCCGGATGACCACGATTGACCCAGGCACGCCCGGCCAGAATCGCAATCAGCAGGCCGAGAGTGCCGGCGAAGTAGCGGTGGATCATCTCGTTCCAGCCCTTGTGCGCCACCACCGGCGAGTCGGGGTAATGCAGTTCGGCATGGGCCAGTTGGGCTTCGCTTTTCGGCACGCTGATAAAGCCGTAGCAGCCCGGCCAGTCCGGACAGCCGAGGCCGGCGTGGGTCAGGCGGGTGTAGGCGCCGAGCAGCACGACGATCAGTGCCAGCAGGGTGGCAAACAGCGCGAGGCGAAATCCAGGTTTGGCCATGACGATGCCCTTATCCGATGTTCGACAGTTTCAGCAGGTGGCGCAGGTCGTTGAGCAGATCCTTGCCCTTCACGCTCGGCTCGTAGCGCAGTACCAGGTTGCCGTGCGGGTCGATGATCCACAGTTGCGGTGTGGCCTTGTCGCCGGTGGCCTTGCTCAACGCTGCGCTGTCCAGCGGGTAGCGTTGCAGCTGCGGGTATTCGCGGGTCAGCTTGGCTTCGTAGTCGGCGCTCAGCGGCTGTGCAGCGGCGAGGGCGTGGCTGGCGCGCCCGGCATCCCGGCCGAGGCCGATCTGGATCTGCCGGGCGAGGTACACCAGTTGCTGGCAGTCCACCGCGCAGTCCTTCGGTGCGGTGACCAGCATCTGCCAGCGTTGCTCATCGGCCTGCACGCCGAGGTCGGCGCGGGTCTGGCCATTGCCGATCAGTTCGCCGTGATAGCTGCGGCCTTCCGGCACCCAGAACTGCAATTTGTACATGCCGGTGGCGAGAATCATCGGGCCGACTACGCCGAGCACAATCAGCAACAGCTGGATCCGCCCACGGCGGCGGGTGGCCGGGGTTTTCGCCTCAGACATGCTGGGTGGATTCATGGCCGTTCCCATGGTGGTTCTCCTTTGCGTTGTGCAATCCAAGGTAGAGGTAGAGACCGAGCAGGGCGGTGGCCATGGCGAACCACTGCACGGCGTATCCAAGGTGTTTTTCCGGACCCATGGCCACCACCGGCCAGTCGGCCTCGTAACTGGCGGGACCGGGTTCGGCGCGAAGTTCGTAGGCGAAGCCGTCGCGTTCGAGGGTTTTCCACAGCTTGGCCGGCTCGACGGCGGTGACGGTTTGCGGCCAGGTGCTGCTGGCGGGGTCGGCGTGCAACTGGAAGGTCGCGCCGGGGGCGACGTACACCCAGGCATCGATATTCACGGCATCGGCCGGGGTTTTGAATTGCGGGGTAACGCGGCGGTCCGGCCAAGCCAGCCAGCCGCGATTGACCAGCAGCCACAGGCCGCTGGCCCGATCCTGAAACGGTTGCAGCAACTCGATGCCGACCTTGCCGTTACGCTGACGGTTGTCCAGCAGCAGGCTGTGAGCGCTATCGAACTGACCATATAGATGAACGCGGCGAAAGGCCGGGTCGGCGCTGTGCAGCAATTCGCTGCTGGCCATCGGCTCGGCCGCGCGGCGTTCGGCGTAACTGGCGAGCAGGGCGGTTTTCTCCGCGCCCCGACCGAGCTGCCAGAAACCCAGCGACACCAGCAACGGCAGCAACAGCGCCACCACCACGGTCGGTATCACGCCCGGGCGGAAGCGCTTCATGGCCGCGCCACAAAGTCAGTCGTCGCGATCGCTATACTCAACTGCATCGCCTGTCCCCCGGAGTTCTTCCCATGCTCAAAGCAGCCATTGTCGTGCTGCTGATTGCCACGGTGATCAGCCTGTTCAGCGGCCTGTTTTTCCTGGTCAAGGACGACAGCAGCTCCAATCGTCTGGTAATCGCCTTGAGTGTTCGGGTGGCCCTGGCCGCTGCCACCGTCGGCTTGATTGCCTGGGGCTTCTACAGCGGCCAATTGGTGTCGCACGCGCCTTGGTGATCAGTGCTCAAAGCACATAAACGAAGATGAACAAGCCGATCCACACCACATCGACGAAGTGCCAGTACCAGCTCGCCGCCTCGAAGCCGAACTGATGCTCGGCATCGAAATGGCCCTTCATGATGCGCATCAGCATCACGAACAGAATGATCGTGCCGATGGTCACGTGGGCACCGTGGAAACCGGTGAGCATGAAGAACGTCGCGCCGTAGATGCCCGAACCCAGGGTCAGGCCCAGTTCGTGGTAGGCGTGCATGTATTCCTCGGCCTGCAAGGCGAGGAAGCCGCAGCCCAGCAGCACGGTGATCGCCAGCCAGATTTTCAGCGCGCCGCGATGGCCCTTCTTCAAGGCATGGTGGGCGATGGTGATGGTCACACTGGAACTGACCAGCAGAATCGTGTTGATCAGCGGCAGGCCCCACGGGCTGATGACTTCTTTGGGCGGCGGGAACAGTTTCGGGTCAGGCGTGTGCAGCAGCGGCCAGGTGAACTGGAAGTTCGGCCAGAGCATGTGGGCGATGCCTTTCGGCCCTTCGCCCCCCAGCGCCGGGCCGGAAATATGCCGCACGTAGAACAGCGCACCGAAGAAGGCGATGAAGAACATCACCTCGGAAAAGATGAACCAACTCATGCCCCAGCGGAACGAGCGATCGAGCTGCGGGCTGTACAGCCCGGCGCGACTTTCCTTGATCACCGCCCCGAACCAGCCGAACAGCATGTACGCCAGCAACAGTCCGCCGACGAAAAAGATGTACGGGCCGTGGGATTCCGGGCGCGCGGCCTTCAGATCGTTGAACCAGGTCGCCAGGCCGTACACGGTGATGACCATGCCGAAGGTGGCGATGATCGGCCATTTGCTCTGGGCCGGGACGTAATAGTGCTCATGAGTTGCCATTTATTGTTCTCCTTATCGGGCACGCTTAACCGCCAGTGTTTGCAGCCACCGGAGGATGTCGGGCGGTGATATCGAACAGCGTGTAGGACAGCGTCAGGTGCTTCACGTCCTTGGGCATGTCGCGGTCAACGATGAAACGCACCGGCATCTCGATCTGCTGACCCGGCTGCAGCACCTGCTGGGTAAAGCAAAAGCATTCGGTCTTGTGGAAATACGCCGCCGCATTGCTCGGCGCGATGCTCGGCACGGCTTGCGCACTCATCGGTTTGTCGGTGGGATTGCGCGCGACGAAAATCATCTCGTTGACCGCGCCGGGGTTGGCGGTCAACTCATCGTGTTTTGGGTAGAACTCCCACGGCATGTCGATGTTGTTGGTCGACAGAAACTGCACGCGAACTTGCCGCGAACTGTCCACCACCTGCTCGCCCTCGTACTGCCCGGCGGTCTTGCCGTTGATGCCGAAGGCCTTGCACATCACGTCGTAGATCGGCACCAGGGCAAAGCCGAAGACAAACATCGCCACCACCACGCCGAGCAGGCGGGTGACCAGTTTTTTCAGCGAGATCGAGTCAGCCATGAGTCATGCCTCCCTCG
>NZ_JTKF01000047.1:0-10092 GCF_000828175.1 Pseudomonas sp. W15Feb9B
AGCCTGCTCGCGAAGACGGCCAGACAGCCGACCAATTTCTAACTGAAAACACCCGATCCCACTGTGGGAGCTGGCTTGCCAGCGATGGCGGCCTGACAGCCGACCAATTTCCAACAGACCGCACCCATTCCCACTGTGGGAGCGAGCTTGCTCGCGAAGGCGGACTGACAGCCGACCAATCTCTAACTGATCACACCCATTCCCACGGTCGGAGCCAGCCTGCTGGCGATGAGGCCCTCTCAGGCAACACTCTCTTCTCGCTGTACTCAAATGACCGTTCCCACACCACTGCATGGAAACGATCACTCATCACTACATCAACTCAAGTCGCCACATTCAGGTACTTGCCCACCGGCGCAGCATTGTCCAGCGAGTACTGTTTGCTCAAGTTGGCAATCATCCGGTTCAGCGCTTCGCTGGTGGTCTGGTTGCTGGCGGTCCTTTCTTCAGGCGGGCGTTCCCGACCTGCCTGTAGCGCCGCTTTCAGTTCGTCGCTGCTCACGTCGCCGCTGCTGTCGCTGTCCAGCGCTTTGAGCAGTGCAGCGCTGGTGTCGGTGCTGTTCGTTGAGGTGTTGTCGCGGGTCTGTAGCGCGCTGCTCAGTTCGGTGGCGCTGATGCTGCCGTCACCATCGGCATCCAGTTGGCTGAACAGTTCATCACTGGAAGTTTGCTGCGGTGGCGGTGGTGGCGGGGTGAGGCTGGCGGTGAGTTCGTCCTGGCTGACGGTGCCGTCCTTGTTCTTGTCCAGCGCGGAGAAGATCTGGTTGCTGTCGGCGCTGCTGCCGGCGCTGGTGAGGCCGTTGCTCAGTTCGTCGCTGCTGATGGCGCCGTCGCCATCGGTGTCGAGGGCGCTGATCAGGGCGTCGGCGAGGTCGGTGTTCGGGGCCTGGTCGTTGGGCGCCGGAGGGGGCGCCATGGCGGTCATTTCTTCGGCGCTGAGGCTGCCGCTGGCGTCGCTGTCCAGGTCGCCGAATTGCTTGCTCAGGTTGACCAGCAAACCGTCGTCGGATTTCTGCGACAGGGCGCTTTTCAGTTCGTCCTGGTCCACCGCGCCGTCGCCGTTGCTGTCGAGTTTGGCGAACAGTTGCTTTTGCAGTTGCTGGCTGCGGGCGTTCTGGGTGCTGCTGGTGCTGGTATAGCTCGTGTAGTTGCTGACGCTACCGATCATGGGCTCACTCCTTGGACTGTAAAGCCGGTCGGTGTACCGGCTGGTACAGACTCAAGGAGCTAGTTGTCCTGGGTATTTGGATTTTGTACCGGGTGGTACACAGTCGCGGAAACACCAGAAATCCACAGGGGGACAGGTGTTCTTCTCAGGCGCGCGGCAGGCGGATGATTGCGGTCAGGCCGCCGCCGGGAGTTTCTTCCAGGTTCAATTGCCCGCCCAAACGCTGCGCCGCTTCACGGGCAATGGTCATGCCCAGGCCGACGCCGCCGGAGTTGCGGTTGCGGGAGCCTTCCAGGCGATAGAACGGTTCGAACACCGCCTCGCGTTGGTCTGCGGCTATGCCCGGGCCGTGGTCGATCACGCGGATCAGCAGTTGTTCGCGTTGATCCTGCAGTTCGATGCGCGCCTGCCCGGCGTAGCGCAGGGCATTGTCCATCAGGTTATTGATGCACGAGCGCAGCGCCATCGGTTGCACCTGCAGCGGCGCGCAATGGCCGCTGACTTCAACGTCCGCGCCTTGGTCCTGGGCGTTTTCACACAATGATTCGACCAGCGCCTGCACATCCATCAACTGCAGGGCTTCGCTGGTGCGCTGTTCGTGCAGGTAGGTGAGGGTGGCGTCGAGCATGCCGATCATGTCGTTGAGGTCCTGGCGCATCTGACCTTGCAGTTTTTCGTCGTCGATCTGTTCCAGTCGCAGTTTCAGTCGCGACAGCGGGGTGCGCAGGTCGTGGGAGACGGCGCCGAGCATGCGTGCTCGTTGTTGCACCTGTTCGCGGATGCGTTGTTGCATCAGATTGAAGGTGTGCGCCGCTTGCCGTGCCTCACGCGGGCCGGACTCGTCCAGCGGTGGGCTGTCGAGGTTTTCGCTCAGACGCTCGGCGGCGTCGCTCAGGCGCTGGATCGGTCGGCTGAGCAGTTTGGCGCCGTACCACGCAGCAATCATCAGCGAGATGAACTGGAACGTCAGCGGCACCAGCGGCCCGCCGAACCACGGACGTGGCGGGCGATGGGCGAAACGCGGATCCGGCGGCGGCCGTTGGCCGTCGACGCCCTCGGCAAATTCCGGCGGGGGCGGCGGTGGGGGCGGGCCGTAGTGGTGAAACCAGGCAAAGGCCAGCAGATGCGCCAGGACGATCGCCACGAACAGCATGCCAAACAGGCGGCCGAACAGCGTGTCGAAGCGCCCTCGCATCAGCCGATATCCCGCGCGTCGAACAGGTAACCTTCACCGCGCACAGTCTTGATCAACTGCGGGGCTTTCGGGTCGTCGCCGAGTTTTTGTCGCAGGCGCGACACCAGCAAGTCGATGCTGCGGTCGAACGCTTCGATCGAACGGCCACGGGCGGCATCCAGCAGTTGTTCGCGGCTGAGTACCCGGCGCGGGCGTTCAATGAACACCCAAAGCAAGCGGAATTCGGCATTGGACAGCGGCACCACCAGACCATCGTCGGCAATCAGCTGACGCAGCACGCTGTTCAGGCGCCAGTTGTCGAAGCGGATGTTGGCCCGCTGTTCGGTGCGGTCATCGCGCACCCGGCGCAGGATGGTCTGGATCCGCGCCACCAGTTCCCGTGGCTCGAACGGTTTGGCCATGTAGTCGTCGGCGCCCAGTTCCAGACCGATGATGCGGTCGGTGGGTTCGCAGCGGGCGGTGAGCATGAGGATCGGGATGTCCGATTCGGCACGCAGCCAGCGGCACAGCGACAGGCCGTCTTCGCCGGGCAGCATCAGGTCGAGCACCACCACGTCGAAATGTTCGGCCTGCATCGCCTGGCGCATGGCTGCGCCGTCGGTGACGCCGCTGGCGTGGATGTTGAAGCGCGCGAGGTAGTCGATCATCAGCTCGCGGATCGGCACATCGTCATCGACGATCAGCGCGCGGATGCTCCAGCGCTTGTCGTCTTTCTGCTCATCAGTCACGGTCGTTTGGGTGTTGTGCATGGGGCTGTTCATCTGCCAGTAGGCCGCCAACCACAAAGATGGGCTGCGAGGTGGTGGTTTCAGCATAGGCGTCCTGCCGTGAGGCGGGAAGTGCTGATGTAAGGACGTGTTGCGGCTGGCGAGGCTAGCGCGGGCGCTTGTTGGCGGCGTGTCGGTTGTGTATCGGGTTCGACACAATAGCCGCGAGCGCTATGCTGATCACGGTTGCGGCGACGATTTACCGATCATCGGGTGCCGCGCCGTCGCCGCTTCCGCTACAATGCGCGCCGATTTCGACTTGCCTGAGAGCCCATCCATGTCCGCCTGCCAGACTCCTATCATCGTCGCCCTGGATTTCCCTACCCGTGACGCCGCACTGAAGCTGGCCGACCAGTTGGACCCGAAACTGTGCCGGGTCAAAGTGGGCAAGGAACTGTTCACCAGTTGTGCCTCGGAAATCGTCGGCACCCTGCGTGACAAAGGCTTCGAGGTGTTCCTCGACCTGAAATTCCATGACATTCCCAACACCACCGCGATGGCCGTGAAAGCCGCTGCCGAGATGGGCGTGTGGATGGTCAACGTGCATTGCTCCGGTGGCCTGCGCATGATGGCGGCCTGCCGTGAAGAGCTCTCCAAGCGCAGCGGCCCGCAACCGCTGCTGATCGGCGTGACCGTGCTGACCAGCATGGAGCGCGAGGATCTGGCCGGCATCGGTCTGGACATCGAGCCGCAGGAGCAGGTGCTGCGTCTGGCCGCGCTGGCCGAGAAGGCCGGAATGGACGGTCTGGTGTGCTCGGCGCTGGAAGCCACCGCACTGAAGTCGGCGCATCCTTCGCTGCAACTGGTGACCCCGGGGATTCGCCCGGCGGGCAGCGCGCAGGACGATCAGCGCCGTATCCTGACCCCACGTCAGGCGCTGGATGCCGGTTCCGATTACCTGGTGATCGGCCGTCCGATCAGCCAGGCGGCGGATCCAGCCAAGGCCCTGGCGTCGGTCGTGGCCGAACTGGCCTGATCGGTTTCCGCAGGTATTAGCATTACCTGTAGGAGCTGCCGAAGGCTGCGATCTTTTGATTTTGCTTGTTAAAGGCAAGATCAAAAGATCGCAGCCTTCGGCAGCTCCTACAGAGGCTGCGATTTTTTGTTTTAGATTTTCAGCACCAACTTGCCGAAGTTCTCCCCGCTGAACAATTTCATCAGTGTCTCCGGAAAGGTCTGCAGACCTTCGACGATGTCTTCCTTGCTTTTGAGTTGTCCCTTGGCCATCCAGCCGGCCATTTCCTGCGCGGCACTGGCGTATTGCGCGGCGTAGTCCATCACCACAAAGCCCTCCATGCGTGCGCGGTTGACCAGCAATGACAGGTAGTTGGCCGGGCCTTTGACCGCTTCCTTGTTGTTGTACTGGCTGATGGCGCCGCAAATCACCACCCGGGCTTTTGGCGCCAGACGACTGAGCACGGCGTCGAGGATCTCGCCGCCGACGTTATCGAAATACACATCCACGCCTTTCGGGCACTCGCGCTTGAGCCCGGCCAGCACGTCTTCGTGCTTGTAATCGATGGCGCCGTCGAAGCCCAGTTCATCGATCAGGTACTTGCACTTGTCGGCTCCGCCGGCGATGCCCACCACCCGGCAACCCTTGATCTTGGCGATCTGCCCGGCAATGCTGCCTACCGCGCCCGCAGCCCCGGACAGCACCACGGTGTCACCAGCCTTTGGTGCGCCGACGTCGAGCAACGCGAAGTAAGCGGTCATGCCGGTCATGCCCAGTGCAGACAAATACACCGGCAGCGGCGCCAGTTTCGGATCTACCTTGTAGAAACCTCTGGGCTCGCCGAGGAAGTAATCCTGCACACCGACGGCGCCGTTGACGTAGTCGCCGACGGCAAAGCCCGGGTTGTTCGAAGCGATGACTTTGCCGACGCCCAGAGCGCGCATCACTTCACCGATTTCCACCGGCGGGATGTAGGACTTGCCCTCGTTCATCCAGCCACGCATGGCCGGGTCGAGGGACAGATATTCGTTCTTGACCAGAATCTGCCCTGCCGCAGGTTCGCCGACCGGGACTTCCTGATAAGTGAAGGTCTCGCGGGTGGCAGCACCCACTGGGCGTTTGGCGAGCAGGAATTGGCGATTGGTCTGGCTGGTCATGGCAGGCACTCGAACTGAATGAAGCCTTGTTGATAGACCCTCAAGGCCAATGCTGCAAGGTGGGCTGATGTGGCGAATGCACAATGATCCAGTGCAGTGATAGTCGCCCGGCGGGTTTTATCACTGCGACGCATGAAGGCATAAACAGCCTTCTGATAGTGCTGATGCGGGGCGGGCCGTGATGGCTATGCTGCGAGTCTGCAAACCCTCCTGCATCTCTCCTCCGAGGACATAACAATGAGCATGACGTTTTCCGGTCAGGTTGCCGTAGTCACTGGCGCGGCCAATGGCATTGGCCGCGCGACCGCCCAGGCGTTCGCCGCCGAAGGCCTGAAAGTGGTGGTGGCCGATCTGGACGCGGCAGGGGGCGAGGGTACGGTGGCGCTGATTCGTACAGCCGGTGGTGAAGCAACCTTCGTGCGCTGCAACGTTACCGTTGAAAGCGAAGTGAAGAATCTGATGGACGAGGTGATCAATACTTACGGACGTCTCGACTATGCCTTCAACAATGCCGGGATCGAAATCGAACAGGGCAAGTTGGCAGACGGCTCGATGGACGAGTTCGACGCGATCATGGGCGTCAACGTCAAGGGCGTCTGGCTGTGTATGAAGTACCAGTTGCCGTTGCTGCTGGCCCAGGGCGGCGGGGCGATCGTCAACACTGCTTCGGTGGCAGGGCTTGGCGCGGCACCGAAGATGAGCATCTATGCGGCGTCCAAACACGCGGTGATTGGCCTGACCAAATCGGCGGCGATCGAATACGCGAAGAAGAAAATCCGCGTCAACGCTGTGTGCCCGGCGGTGATCGACACTGACATGTTCCGCCGGGCCTACGAGGCCGATCCGAAAAAGGGCGAGTTCGCCAATGCGATGCACCCGGTGGGGCGTATCGGCAAGGTCGAGGAAATCGCCAGTGCCGTGCTGTATCTGTGCAGTGATGGCGCGGCGTTCACCACCGGTCACTCTCTGGCCGTGGATGGCGGCGTTACTGCTTTCTGAAACGATTCTGTCAGCCATGAAGAAACTCGCCATCGTGCGGGTTTTTTCATGGCTGGCGATCCGTCCCGTTAAACCGCTAAACAATGTGTATCAAACGGTTAGAACGGCTGCTTTTGACGGCGTTGTCGCACAGCCTGAACGACGCGGCTGTGATTTACTGCCGCCAGCAAAACGGACAGGAGTTTGCGTGCTCATGGAATTGAGAATTGACCGACAGGCAATGGTGCCGGTCGTACAGCAGATTGTTGATGGAATGACCGAGTGGATCTCGCGAACGGGTGTGGCGCCGAGCACGCGACTGCCCTCCGTCAGACAGATAGCACGCTCCAATCTGCTCAGCCAGTCGTGTGTGGCCGAGGCCTGCGAGCGGCTGGTGGCGCAAGGTATCCTGGCCCCGCGGCAGGGCGCGGGATTCATGGTCGCCGCGCACAGCCGCGCTTTGCTCGGGCTTGAATACGGGCGGGCCGAGAGCGGTTTGAAACTCGGTGAGGGTGGTTTGCCGCAAAGCTGGCGCGAGTCCGATGACCTCAGCTATGCAATCCGTCAGGTGGCGCGAACCGACATGGCGAGTCTGTTCAATTACAGCACCCCGCTGGGGTTTGCGGCGCTGCGTGCGCAGATCGTCAAGCGTCTCAGGCTGATCGACATCCAGGCCCCGGCGGAACAGGTGCTGACGACCTCCGGTGCCAGCCAGGCGCTGGATCTGCTCGTGCGCACGCTGGTTAAGGCCGGGGACTGCGTTGTTGTCGAAACCCCGGGCTATGCGCCGCTGTTCGAGCTGTTGCGCCTGCGTGGCGCGCAGTTGCTGGAAGTCCGGCGTACGCCAAGCGGGCCTGACCCTCAGGCGCTGGAGGCACTGTTGCGCCAGTGCCGGCCCGTCGCGATGTTCGTCAACAGCCATCACCACAATCCCACCGGCTCCTGCCTGAGTCCGTGTGTGGCACAGCAGATCCTGCGATTGTGCAACGCGCACGATGTGCAACTGATCGAAGACGATGTCTACGCCGATCTGCACAATGGCAACGGTGTACGCCTGGCCGCACTTGATGAACGGGTGATTTACGTCGGCAGTTTTTCCAAGACGCTGAGCAGCTCGCTGCGCGTCGGGTTTGTGTACGCCGGGCCAGAACTGATCGCGCGTCTGGCCCGGGTCAAGATGATCAGCAGCATGGGAGCTTCGAGTTTCAATGAAGCGGTGCTGGCGAGCCTGCTGGCCAGTGGCGCCTATCGAAAAATGGTCCAGCGCCAGCGTCAACGCCTGAATACCGACCGCGTCGCCGCATTGCAGGCATTGGAGGACGCAGGCTGGGAGGTTTTCGGCAAGCCGTGTGGCGGCCTGTTCATCTGGGCCCGCTCACCGCTGAGTGATCCGGAGCGCTTGCACAGGCACGCGCAGTGCAGTGGTGTCAGTCTCAGTCCTGCGGGGGCTTTCAGTCCGAGCGGCGAGATCAGTGAGTGGCAGCGAATCAATGTGGCCTATGCCTGTGATCCACGGGCCCGGCAGTTTTTTCGCAGTACCGGCGTGAATCGACCTCAAGCGTTCTGAAAACGACGCGTGCGTAGCTTTTTGCCATTATTCCGACGCCAGAGACTTGTGCTGCTCCATGACCGTTGCGAATCTTCGGCAATAGACTTTGGCAGGGGACTACGCGCAATGATTTCGGCCGTGCAAGGACGTTTTGCCAACCTCGGTATGGCAAAGAAACTGGGTCTCGGGTTCGTACTGGTGCTGCTGTTGACTGCGCTGGTGGCTGCCATTGGAGTCTGGTCCCTGCAGACCATCAGCCAGCGCTTCGACGGCTTGAAGCAAATGTCGTCGCTCAACAGTGCCTTGCTCAAGGTGCGGTTGCTGGAGCAGGACTATGCGCTGCACAGCAATCCGAAAACGGTTGATGCCGTGCACGAGGGCGTCGACGGTCTGTTGGCCCAGGCCGCGCAACTCAAGGCGCAGACGCCGGCGAACGGGGCGGTGATGAGCGATGTCGAGCAAGCCTTGGGCGACTATCGCAAGGCGTTTGACGAGTTCGTTTCACTGACCCAGGCCAAGGACCTGGCGCTGGAAATGGCCAGTTGGTCGGTGTCCAGCGTGGCCAATAACCTGGACGTGCTGCAAGCCGGGCTGGCCGATGATGGCGCGTACACGTTAAAGGACAGCGAAGGCAAGGATGGCGCGCAGTTCATCGAACAGGCCAGTCAGGTCAGTCAGGTGTCGCGGTTGATGCTGCAAGCGATGAACGAGGCACGGGTTCGTCTCGATCAGAGCCGCAAAGGCGATGCCGACAGTGCCGGCAGGGGCAGCATTGAGCAGGCGGCCCAGGCCCAGGCTCAGGCCGAGCAGTTGAAGACCACGGTCAAGGATGAGGGCTATCTGACGGTACTCAATGAAGTATCCGGGCACATCGCCGGTTTCAACGACAAGCTCGCCGAGTACACCGGCCTGCTGGCCCAGGAGAAAACCGTCTACGAACAGTTGCACCAGCGTGCGGCGCAGGTGATGGAGCGCGTGGATCAGGCGTATGGCGCCGAGGATGGAGCGATGCAGGCGGAATTGAAGAAAAACTCGGTGTTGATCATCGGTTCTTCGGCGCTGGCATTGCTGGTCGGGCTGATTGCCGCGTGGCTCATCACCCGGTTGATCGTCGCGCCGTTGCGCAGTGTGATGCGGGTGGCGCAACAGATTGCGGCCGGGGATTTGAGTGCGAGGGTGGAGGTCACCCGGCGTGATGAGATCGGGCAACTGATGCTGGCGATGCAGCAGATGGGCACTGGGCTGAGCACGATCGTCAGCGGTTTGCAGGCGGGCATCGAGCAGTTGGCCAGTTCCGCGCAATCGCTGTCGGCGGTCACCGAGCAGACCAACCTTGAGGTCAACAGCCAGAAGGAAGAGACCGAGCAAGTGGCCACGGCCATGAACCAGATGACCGCCACCGTGCATGACGTGGCGCGCAATGCCGAGGAAGCCGCGCTGGCCGCACAAACGGCGGATGACAAGGTCGAGAGCGGGCAGCAGGTGGTGCGCCAGAGCATGGTGCGGATCGAGCAACTGGCGGATTCGGCGACATCAGCCAGTTCGAGCATCGAAAGCCTCAGTGCGCAGATCCAGAACATCGGTACGGTGCTGGATGTGATCAAGAGCGTTGCCGAGCAGACCAATCTGCTGGCGCTCAACGCCGCGATCGAGGCGGCGCGGGCCGGGGAACAGGGCAGGGGCTTTGCGGTGGTGGCTGATGAGGTTCGTGCGTTGGCGCGACGTACGCAGCAGTCGACGGAGGAGATCGAGCGGCTGGTCAGCGCGTTGCGTTCGGCAGCGCATGCTTCCGTGCAGCAAATTCAGAGCAGCGGCGAGTTGGTGAAGCTGGCGGTCAGTGATGCCCTGCAGACTGAAAGTGCGCTGGGGAGTATTGCGGCGGCGGTGTCGTTGATTCAGCAGATGAATCAGCAGATTGCGGCGGCGGCCGAGGAGCAGAGTTCGGTGGCCGAGGAGATTAATCGCAGTGTGACGAGTATTCGTGCGAGTGCGGATCAGTCTTCGATGGCGATGCAGGGGAATGCGGTTTCGAGTGTTGAGCTGGCGCGGTTGGGGGGGGAGCTCAAGGGGATGGTGGGGCATTTTCGGCTTTGACTTGGCGGCCTCTGGGCCGACCAGGTTCTTGGGGTTTTGGGTGTATATCCGTTTTTTTGGGTGTTGCGGCTGACGGTTTCGCTCTTACAGCGACTCCCTTTGGCAAACGCCCCAAAGGAAGCAAAGGTCTTTGGCCCCAACGTACGGCCCTCGCCGTGGCTCGGGTGCCTTCGCTCCGGGATTCATCCGGGGGCATCGCCTCCGGTTTGCTTCGCTGCACCTCCTCTCG
>NZ_JTKF01000048.1:0-14074 GCF_000828175.1 Pseudomonas sp. W15Feb9B
GCCAGCTCCCACAAGGTTTTTGTTGATCACCAGCCTTGTGCACACCGCAGAACTGGTGTGAGCCAGCCTGCTGGCGATGGGGTCAGTCGGAACACCCGGGCTATCGGCTCAAGGCCCGGGCCAGAAACGGCGCGGTCCGGCTCTTCTTGCTCGCTGCGACTTTCTGCGGTGTGCCGGCCACGACAATCCGGCCGCCCTGATCCCCGGCCCCCGGGCCGATGTCGATCACCCAGTCACTCTGCGCTACCACGCGCATTTCATGCTCGACCACGATGACCGTGTGCCCTGCCGTCACCAGATTGTCCAGTTGTTCCAGCAGCCGATCGACATCCCGCGGATGCAAACCGGTGGTCGGTTCATCCAGCACATACAAGGTCGCGCCGCGCTGATTGCGCTGCAGTTCGGTTGCCAGTTTGATCCGCTGCGCCTCGCCACCGGACAGCTCGGTGGCCGGCTGCCCGAGCCGCAGATAACCGAGGCCGATGTCTCGCAGCACCTCCAGCGAACGGCGAATTGTCGGTTGTTCGCCGAACACCTCGACCGCCTCATCCACGGTCAGTTGCAGCACCTGCGCAATGCTCAGGCCTTGCCACTGAATCATCAACGTCTGTGGGTTGTAGCGCGCGCCATGACAGGTCGGACACGGTGCATACACGCTCGGCATGAACAGCAACTCAACGCTGACAAACCCCTCACCCTCGCAGGTCGGGCAACGGCCCTTGGCGACGTTGAAGGAGAACTGCCCGGCGTCGTACCCCGCCGCCCGCGCCTCGGGGGTGGCGGCGAACAGTTTGCGGACGTTGTCGAACAGCCCGGTGTAGGTCGCCAGATTCGAACGCGGCGTGCGGCCAATCGGCTTCTGATCGACCTGCACCAGTCGTTTGATCGACTCCAGCCCTGAAGTCACCTGACCGCTGCTGGCCTGCGGCGCGTCGTCTTCGAGACTGAGCTCTTCCGGCGCCTCGTCAATCACCGGCCGCCCGAGTTGCGCACCGACCAGTTCGAGCAACGCCTGACTGACCAGGCTCGACTTGCCCGAACCGGAAACCCCGGTGACCGAGGTGAAACAGCCCAGCGGAAATTCAGCGCTGAGGTTGTGCAGGTTATTGCGGCTGATGCCATCGAGTTTCAGCCAGCCGCTCGGCTTGCGCGCCGTACGGATCGGCTGCTGGCTCTCGGCAAACAGATAGGCGCGGGTCTGCGATTCGTCGATCTCGGCCAAGCCTGCTGGCGGGCCGCTGTACAACACCTGCCCGCCCTTCTCGCCCGCTGCCGGGCCAACATCGATCAGCCAGTCGGCGCGGCGCATGGTTTCCAGATCGTGCTCGACCACAAACAGCGTATTGCCGTCAGCCTTCAAGCGCTGCAAGGCTTCGAACAGCGCCTCGCCATCGGCTGGGTGCAGGCCGGCGGACGGCTCGTCGAGCACGTAGATCACGCCGAACAGTTGTGAGCCCAATTGCGTCGCCAGGCGCAGGCGCTGCAGCTCGCCGGACGACAAGGTCGGCGTGCTGCGCTCCAGCGCCAGGTAACCAAGGCCCAGATCGGTCAGGGTGCTCACCCGTTCCAGCAAGTCCTCGGCAATGCGTTGCGCCGCCAGACGCTTTTCCAGCGACAGGTTCGGCGTGTGGCGTACGTCCGGCGCGCTGGCGTGGCCGCTGGCACCGTGGGCGACGCGTTGCTGACGCGCCTCGCGGGTTTGCGCATGGCTGAGGGTTTCACCGCTTTCCTCGGCCGGTTCCAGGTACGTCGCCGCAGCCACGGGCTTCAATACTTCGGCGACTTGCAGCAATGGCATCTGCGACAACTCGCCAATGTCGTAACCGGCAAAGGTCACCGACAACGCTTCACGCTTGAGGCGCTTGCCGTCACACAACGGGCACGGGCTGCCGAGCATGAATTGCGCAACGCGCTTCTTCATCAGCGCACTTTGCGAGTGGGTGAAGGTGTGCAGGATGTAACGGCGGGCGCCGGTGAAGGTGCCCTGATAACTCGGTTCCATCTTGCGTTTGAGCGCGACCCGGGTTTCCTCCGGGGTCAGCCCGGCGTACACCGGCACGGTGGGCGTTTCTTCGGTGAACAGAATCCAGTCGCGCTGTTTTTTCGGCAGCCTCTTCCACGGAATGTCGACGTCGATGCCCATGGTCACAAGAATGTCGCGCAGGTTCTGCCCTTGCCACGCCAGTGGCCAGGACGCCACCGCGCGCTGGCGGATGGTCAGGTTCGGATCGGGCACCATCAGCGCCTCGGTCACTTCGTAGACCCGGCCAAGGCCGTGGCACTCAGGACAGGCGCCCTGCGGCGTGTTCGGTGAAAAATCCTCGGCATAGAGCATCGGTTGCCCCGACGGATAACTGCCGGCGCGGGAATACAGCATGCGGATCAGGCTGGACAACGTGGTCACGCTGCCCACCGACGACCGCGTACTCGGCGTACCGCGCTGTTGTTGCAAAGCCACGGCGGGCGGCAAGCCTTCGATGGAATCGACATCCGGCACTCCGACTTGATCGATCAGGCGCCGCGCGTACGGCGCCACCGATTCGAAATAGCGCCGTTGGGCTTCGGCGTACAAGGTCGAAAAGGCCAGTGACGACTTGCCCGAACCGGAAACGCCAGTAAACACCACCAGCGCATCGCGGGGGATGTCGACGTCGACGTTCTTCAGGTTGTGCTCACGGGCGCCACGCACCCGGACCATGCCGGTAGGTGCTTTGGAATTACGCTTGGAAGTCATTGGCGGGCCTTGATCGGAAAATGTGAGTCGAACACAACACCTGTGGCAAGGGAGCTTGCTCCCGCTGGGCTGCGAAGCGGCCGCAATCCAGACAAATCAACCCGGCAGGTAAACCGCGGTTCCCGGGTTTACGACTGCTGCGCAGCCGAGCGGGAGCAAGCTCCCTCGCCACAGAGAATCAGGCACTGAGCACCGATCGAATCATCTGCAACAGTGACTCCGGGCCATACGGTTTGCTCAGCAAGTGCGTGTCCGGACTCAACTGGTGGTTGCGCGAAATGATGTCGCGGGTGTGGCCAGAGGTGAACAGCACCGCCACCGGCGGTACCTGCACCTTGGCCCATGCCGCCAGATCGGAGCTTTTGATCAGCCCCGGCATCACTACGTCGGTAAAAATCAGATCCACTTCGATACCTTCCAGCAGCCTTTGCATCGCCACGTCGCCATTGCCGGCGGTCAACACTCGATAACCCTCTTCGCGCAGCAATTCCACGGCCGAGGCGCGCACCGCGTCGTTGTCTTCGACCACCAGGATGGTCTCGTGGCCGCCGCCCTGTTGCTTGTCGATACTCGGTGTCTCATCAAGGACCGGACGCAGGCTGCGCGGAAAGTACAGTTGCACCCGCGTGCCTTCGCCCACGGTGCTGTCGATCTCGACATGGCCACCACTTTGTTTGACGAAACCGAACACCATGCTCAAACCGAGCCCGGTGCCCTGGCCGTCAGCCTTGGTGGTGAAGAACGGCTCGAATACCTGCTCAAGCATTTGAGGCGCAATGCCGACGCCGCTGTCGCTGACCATCACCCTTACAAAATCGCCGGCGACGATGCCTTTGCCTGCGCAAAAAGTGCTGTCCAGCCGCGTATTGATGGCGCTGAGGACAATCGTGCCCTCGCCTTTCATCGCGTCCCGGGCGTTGATCGCCAGATTGAGAATGGCGTTTTCCAGCTGATTGCGGTCGACGTTGATGTGCCACGGTTCCTGCGGCAATTGCACGTCGATCTGAATGGTTTCGCCCAGCGCACGCTGGAGCAATTCGCCGACGCCGTCGAAGATCTGCCGCGGATCGCACACCGCCGGCGACAACGGTTGGCGCCGGGCAAAAGCGAGCAATTGCGACGACAGTTTCGCACCGCGTTCCACCGCTGCCAGCGAGGCGGTGACCCGGCGTTGCACGTTGGCATTGTCCGGCTCATGCCGTGCCAGCAAATGCAGGTTGCCGGCAATCACTTGTAGCAGGTTGTTGAAATCGTGGGCCACGCCGCCGGTGAGTCCGCCGATGGCTTCAAGTTTTTGCGACTGGCGCAATTGCTCTTCCGCCGCCAGCCGGGCATCCACTTCACTGGCCACCCGCTGCTCCAGGTTGCGCGTGAATTTGAGCAGGGATTCTTCGGCGATCTTGCGTTCATGGATGTCGATCAACACCCCGGGGAAACGGAGCGGCGTGCCTTGCTCGTCAAACTCGCATGCGCCACTGGCAAGCACCCACAGATAGCTGCCGTCGGCCCGTAACACGCGGTACTCGGCGTTGTACGGCTCGCCGGTGTGCAGCGAATGATTGACCCGGTCCTGCACCCACGCCAGGTCATCCGGGTGAATCCGCGACTCAGTCAAGGATTGCGGCAGGTTGCTCAGATCCTGCTCTGGCGGATACGAAAACGTGCGAGCGAAACGCTCGTCCGCCGACAACACATTGTTCTTCACATCCCAGACAAACGAGCCGAGCAACGCCCCGGCATTCAGTGCCAGACGCACCCGTTCGTTATCGGCGCGATAGGCGTCTTCAGCGGCCTGACGCAGCTGTTCGGAGCGCACTAGCTCGGTGGTCTCGACCACCATCGCCATCACCCCGGAAGGCACGCCATCATCGTTGGCCACCGGGCTGTAATACAGATCCATCCAGACATCTTCAGGCACGCCATCGCGTAACAGCACCAGTTCCTTGTTGCGGTAGGACAAAGTGCCGCCCGCCAGACAGGTGTCGACCACGTGCCGGTTGAACTCGGCGACTTCCGGCCACCCCAGTTCCACGGGTGCACCCAGCAGATACGGGTGGCGACCACCGGCAAACTGCGAGTACGCGTCGTTGTAGATCATGTACCCGGCGTGGCCCCAGAGCATGACCATCGGCAAGGGCGAAGCCAGCATCAATTGCACGGTGCTGCACAGGCTGGCAGGCCAGGTGTCGAGCGGGCCGAGTTCGGTGTGGCGCCAGTCGAACGCGCAAATGCGTTCGGCCATCTCGCCTTTCCAGCCGTCACAACCGTGGCTATCGGATAAAAACTGCATCGATTGACTCGGTGTCCTGTGGTGTTTGCCCGATATATCGCAACGCTGAACGAACGCAGCGCCCCTGTGTTTCGAGCGCCGTCGGTCGCATTGGTTTCATTGAAGGTATAGCCGATTTCTCGCGGCGCCCCGGGTTCAGACCCCGATCAGGTGTTTGAGCGGATGGTAGCCAGTTTTCATCTTCGCAGCGACGTCGAGAATCGCCTTTTCGACGCCATTGAGGTGCAGGCAGGTCAGCTCGATGGCGGCGTTCTGGTCGCCTGCCTCGATGTATTCGATCAGGCGCAGATGTTCGTTGTCGCGGCAGGCTTCGTGGCTGTCGTCATCCAGTGCGGCAACGTACAGCGAGGCGCGGGAAATCAGCTTCTGGAACCAGTCCAGCAGCACCGGATTATTGAGGCTGCGCGCCAGTTTGATATGGAACTCGCCGAGCAGATGGATCAGTCGTTCATGATCGCCGGCGGCGTGGGCTTCATCTTCCAGCAACAGATGTTTGCGCAGGTCTTGCATCGCCGCGGTGTCCTTGCGGCGGCACAGCTCGGTGACGATGCCGATCTCGATCAGCCGCCGGGTTTCGAACAGCGAGCGGATCTCTTCATCGCTGGGCAAAGACACCGACGCACCCTTATTGGGCTCGGTGGTGACCAGGCCATCAGCCTCCAGTTGCTTGAGCGCAGCGCGCACCGACGTACGGCTGACATTGAACAGTTCGGCCAGCGACGCTTCACCCAACTTCATCCCCGGACGCAGCGAACGCTTGCTGATCGCCTGGTAAACCCCTTGGTAGACGCGGTCGACCGTGGTTTCCAGTTTCTTCTCGGTCATTCGAACACTCCTTTAGCCTCAGGCAAACACGGTGTTCCAGAGTTTTGCGCTGTTTGCTTCGATAAGTGTGGCGCAGGATATCGCCTTTGGTGGCGAGATGCAGGGGATGAATCGCAAGTCAGGGGGGGTCAAGTGAGCGGGAGGCCGTCATGATGCAAAAAGATCGCAGCCTGCGGCAGCTCCTGCATTTGGGATGCGTTTCCCTGTAGGAGCTGCCGCAGGCTGCGATCTTTTGATCTTCAGTCGGTACCGTACTTGGGCGAACGCGGACCGTACAACAGACCGGCGTGCTGACCGGCCGACAACAGACGATTGCTCGCCACACCGGCAATCGGATACCCGGCGTCGGTCGAACTGTTGATCACCTGTTTCACTGCGGCGGTAATCAGCATGCCGACCAGACCGCCACCGCTGTTGTTGCCGCCCTCTTCGCTCGACGCCCGCGCCGAACCGGTCCACAGCGTGGTGCCGGACTTCAGGTCCACCAGTTTGGCGGTGGCGGTCACCGCGGTTTCGCTGCTGATGACCATGTAACGCGTACCGTACTCGGTCACGGTGATGTACAACGCAGCGTCGGCGCCGAAGATTTCCTTCAGTTTGTTCGCCGGAGCCTGATGGATATCATCCGGCGTAGTCAGACCGTTCTGGCGGAAGGTTTCGTCCACCAGCGCGATCGGCAGTACGTAGTAACCGGCTTCAGCCAGTGGAAACGTCACTTGCGACAACAGGCTGTACGAGGCTTTCACGTCCGGCGAGGTGTTCAGCGGCGGCAGCACCAGAATGGTCTTCGGCCGTGCCTGCTTGTACGCCGAATAGTCGACGGTTTTCGGCGCAACACAGCCACCGAGTACGGTCAGGGCCAAACCGGCGGCCAGCAGTTTCAGGCTGCGCGAGATCATTTGGCGTCTCCGGTCTTGGCGTTTTTAAGCAGAAAATCCATGTATGGGCCGGACTCGGGGAACAGCGCTTTTTCGGTGCGGAACTGCTGCACCATCTGATCGTCCTTGCCCATGCTCAGGTACAGCAGCCCAAGATGCGCGTGGTAGCCCGGCGGCACAGCCTTGCCGGTGGAACGGATCTTTTGCAGATCGCGCTCCAGCACTTCGGCCTGGGCTTCTTTCGGCTCTTCGCCTTTGAAGTATTCGTAGACCTGCGGTTGATAGTCTTCCCACTGGTACAGGGTTTTCGGGCTGCTGCAACCGGCCAGCAAGGCGCTGGCGGCCAGCGTCAGGGCCAGCAGCGACCGCGACAAAGTCAGATTCATGGGGTGTTGCTCCTTGCAATAAATAACGATCAGTTAGCCGGTTTCCAGGCACCGGCGTTCATGCCATCGACCAGACGATTGATCGCCTCGCGCATGGCCAGATCGAGGACTTTGCCGTTGAGGGTGGAGTCGTACGCGGCGGTGCCGCCAAAACCGATGATTTCGCGGTTAGACAAAGCGTACTCGCCGGCGCCCTGCGTCGAATACACCACTTCGGAGGTGCTGATGTTGACGATGTTCAGGTTGACCTTGGCGTAGGCGACCTGGGTCTTGCCACGGCCGAGAATACCGAACAGTTGGTGGTCGCCGGTTTCCTTGCGGCCGAACTCGGTGACGTCACCGGTGACCACGTAATCGGCGCCCTTGAGGCGCTGGGCCTGGCCCTTGATCGCGGCTTCCTGCTGGATCTCGCCCATGTTGTCGCGGTCCAGTACCGAGAAACGGTTGGTCTGCTGCAAGTGCGTGATCAGGATGGTCTTGGCCTGGCCGCCGAGACGATCGACGCCGTCGGAGAAGATCCCGCGCATGTAGCTGGAGCGGTTATCGAACTTGCCCACCGCCATCGGTACGCGAACGCCGGTCCAGACTTGCGTGGCGCTCTCGACCTTGGCCACCGGCAGTGCGCGGGAGCTTTCGGTGGCGCAGCCGGCAAGGGAGCCGGCGATAGTGCCGAGCACGGCAATCGCAACGCCTGAGACCAACATCCGGGAGATCATTCTCACTGTGCATTCCTTCTGAAAAAACGGTGTGTCCCGGCACGGCAAAGCGGTGGGGAGCAGGAAAAGGGGCGGCATTATGACAAAGTGCCATCATTCGCGACAGATTTTTTTGACGCCAATGAATTGGCTGATCTGAACGACACAAATACCCCGTGTAGGAGCTGCCGCAGGCTGCGATCTTTTGACTTGGCTTTTTAAAATCAAGATCAAAAGATCGCAGCCTGCGGCAGCTCCTACAGGGGGATCGGTGTTAGTGGAAGTCGCGGCTTTGTACGCGGATGCCATCGAGCAGCGGACTCAGATCGCTCAGCCGCCCGGCGATCAGGTGCCGCACTTCGCCCTCACGCTCCCAGCGGCCGTCAACCTTGAGCAGTTGCGAGCCGACCAGCACCTGACGCTGACGCTCGGCCAGATCGCGCCAGACCACCACGTTGACGTTGCCGAACTCGTCTTCGAGGGTGACGAAGGTTACGCCGCTGGCAGTGCCCGGTCGCTGACGCCCGGTGACCAGCCCGGCGATGCTCACTGGCCGACCGTGTTCCACGTCCAGCAACTCCTGTGAACTACGGCAACGCCGGGCCTTGAGTTCGCCACGCAGCAACGCCAACGGATGCGGCCCCAGGGTGGTGCCAAGCGTCGCGTAATCGGCCTGCAAGTCCTCGCCGACACTCGGTTTGGGCAGCAGCACATCGGGCTCTTCCTGGCTCGGCAAGCCGGCAAACAGTCCCAGCTGTTTCTGCACCCCGGCCACTTCCCAGCGCGCGCGATGCCGATGCCCGGCCATCCCGCGCAACGCCCCGGCATCCGCGAGCAACGCCTGGGCCCGACTGTCGAGCGCGGCCCGTTCGCCCAGGTCGGCGACATCGGCAAACGCTCCCCGCGCCCGCGCCGCCTCAATGCGCCGCGCATCGTCCTCGCGAAAGCCCTTGATCATCCGCAGGCCCATGCGGATCGCCGGTTGCGCGCCGCTGATCGGTTCCAGGCTGCAATCCCAGTCGCTGGCACGCACGTCCACCGGACGGATCTGCAATTGATGGCGGCGCGCGTCCTGAAGGATCTGATCCGGGCTGTAGAAACCCATCGGCCAGCTATTGATCAGCGCACAGGCGAACGCCGCCGGTTCGTGGCACTTGAGCCAGCAACTGGCGTAGGTCAGCAAGGCGAAACTGGCAGCGTGGGATTCGGGAAACCCGTAACTGCCAAACCCCTTGATCTGCTCGAAGATCTGCGCGGCGAATTCCGGGGTGTAGCCGTTTTTCTTCATCCCGGCAGCCAGACGCTCCTTGTGCGGCTCCAGCCCGCCGTGGCGTTTCCACGCGGCCATCGAGCGACGTAACTGATCGGCCTCACCGGGGCTGTAGTCGGCGGCGACGATGGCGATCTGCATCACCTGTTCCTGAAACAGCGGCACGCCGAGGGTGCGCTTGAGCACCACTTCCAGCTCCGGCGAGGGATAGGTTTCCGGCTCTTCCTTGTTGCGGCGACGCAGGTACGGATGAACCATCCCGCCCTGAATCGGCCCCGGGCGGACGATGGCGACCTCAATCACCAGGTCGTAGAACTTCGCCGGCTTCAGGCGCGGCAGCATCGACATCTGCGCCCGCGATTCGATCTGGAACACGCCGATGGTGTCGGCGCGGCTGATCATCTCGTAGGTCGGTTTGTCTTCAGCAGGAATCGTCGCCAGGCTCAGGTCCAGATGCCGATGCCGACGCAGCAAGTCGAAGCAGCGACGGATCGCACTGAGCATGCCGAGGGCGAGGATATCGACCTTGAGCAGCCCGACCGCGTCGAGGTCGTCCTTGTCCCACTGAATGATCGTGCGCTCGGCCATGGCCGCGTTTTCCACCGGCACCAGCGTGTCCAGCGGCTGTTCGGAAATCACGAAACCGCCGGGGTGCTGCGACAGGTGTCGGGGGAAGCCGATCAGTTGCCCGGTCAGGCTCAGCACCCGACGCAGCACCGGGCTGTCGGGGTCGAAGCCGCCTTCGAGCAACCGCGCCAGCGGCGGTGTTTCATCGCTCCAGTGACCGCAGCAATCGGCCAGCGCATTGATCTGATCCGGCGGCAAGCCCAAAGCCTTGGCCACGTCACGCACCGCACCGGCGGCGTGGTAAGTGCTGACCACTGCCGTCAGCGCTGCCCGCTGGCGACCATATCGGCGAAACACGTATTGCAGGACTTCTTCGCGGCGTTCGTGCTCGAAATCCACATCAATGTCCGGCGGTTCGTTGCGCTCCTTGGACATGAAGCGTTCGAACAGCAGTGTGGTGCGATCCGGGTCGATCTCGGTGATGCCCAAGGCAAAACACACCGCCGAGTTGGCCGCCGAGCCGCGGCCCTGACAGAGAATCCTTTGCTCGCGGGCAAAGCGCACCACGTCGTGCACGGTGAGGAAGTAGCTTTCGTAGCCGAGTTCGGCGATCAGTTTCAGTTCATCGTCGATTTGCTTGAGCACTTTGGCCTGCGGCCCTTTTGGCCAGCGCCAGGCAATGCCTTCTTCAGTCAGTTGGCGCAACCAGGAGCTGCCGGTATGCCCCTGCGGCACCAGCTCTTTCGGGTACTCATAGCGCAACTCGCCAAGATCGAAGGTGCAGCGCCGCGCCAGTTGCACCGAGGCGTCGAGCAACGCTTGCGGATACAGCTCGCGCAACACGTCGAGGCTGCGCAGATGGCGCTCGCCGTTGGGGTGCAGGCGCAACCCGGCCTCGGCCACCGGGACGTGATGGCGGATCGCAGTCATGGTGTCCTGCAAAGCGCGCCGGCCACGGGCGTGCATGTGCACATCACCGCTGGCCACGGCGGCAATCTGCAGCTGCTCGGCCAGACTCAGCAGCGCCGCCAGCCGGCGCTGATCGTCCTGACCGCGATGCAACTGCACCGCCAGATACAGGCGCTCGCCGAAAGTCTGTTTCAGCCAGCGCCCCTCATGCACGTCATCGACGCTGTCCGGCACCCACACGATGAACAATCCCGGCAGCGCCTCGCTGAAATCCTCGCGCAACACCTGGTACTGGCCCTTCTGCGTGCGCCGCCGAGCCTGGGTAATCAAGCCGCACAAGGTTTGATAGCCCGCCAGATTCTCCACCAGCAGTATCAGTTTCGGGCCGTTATCGATACGGACTTCACTGCCGATGACCAGCGGCAGCTCCACTGATTTCGCCGCTTGCCAGGCGCGGACGATCCCGGCCAGCGTGCATTCGTCAGTGATCGCCAGCGCCTGATAACCGTGTTTTTTTGCCCGCTGGAACAGTTCAAGGGCGCTGGAGGCACCGCGCTGGAAACTGAAGTTCGACAGGCAATGCAGTTCGGCATAACCATCGCTCATGCAAACCAGCCCTGCAGCCACAACGGACCGCCCTCACCCACCGCCCGATAGGCCCAGCCCTGCTGACCGGCGCGGTTCTGGATCAGGTAGTAATCGCGGCGCACATCGTCCCCGTCCCACCAGCCGGATTCGATGCGCTCCGGACCCATGAGAATTCGCGCCGAACCTTCGGGCACGCTTTGCGGTTCGCCGAGCAACCAGCCCGGACGCTGCACGCTCGGCAAACCGCTGCAACGCTGTTTGTCGACAGCGTTCTGCCACGCACATTCGGGGCGGTGGTCGGCCTGAAAGCGCAGACCCTGCACCGCGTCATCGCCGAGCCGTGCGCGCAGGCGTTCGCGCAACTGCTCCCAGGGCAAGGTCTGTTGCGGACGGTCATCGAACAGTTCCTGAAACTGCGGCACAAAACTCGGCAGGTCTTCGGCACGCAGACGAAAACCGCGCACCGGGGCCTCGACCTGGACTTGCTCCAGTCGCCCGCGGGCCAGTTCGAAGAGCATCGCCGGATCGCGCTCGGCGCTGAGCAGGCCGACCTTGATCAGCGTGTCCGGCAGCCCGGCGTGCTCCAGATGCAGGTCGAAACGCTGCACGCCGCTGTCACGTCCGCAGAGGAACGCCGACAGGTCAGCGGTCAAGCGGCGTAACGGGAACAGCAGCGCCTGATGCGACTGCACGTCGAAATTGAGTTCAATGCGCACATCGAAACGATCCGGCGGCAGATAGAACGCCAAGGCCAGCGGACGCGCGCCAAACAAGGTGTCGAGGTGTTTGAGCATCGACGCTTCGAAACGCCGGGCCAGGGCCTGACGTGGCAGGCTTTGCAGCTGGTTCAGGTGGCGCAGGCCCATGCGCGTCAGCGCCGTGGCGACTTGCGGCTCCAGCCCGACACGGTCGAGGGGCAACTGCCCGAGGTGATGTTGCAGAGCTTCGCCGTCCGGTACGACGAGACCGTCGTAGGCGTTGGCCAGCACCCGCGCCGCCACCGGATTCGGTGCGGCGACGATGCGATGACGGAAACCCAGCTCGGTCAGCTCCTTGCGCAGCCGCGCTTCGAACTGCGCCCAGGAGCCGAACAGGCCCAGGCTCGACTCGATCTCGAACACCACGGTACGCGGATAATGCACGCTGACCTGGGCGCTGAACCGATAGGCCCACGCGGCGAGAAATTGCTGCCAGTGTTCGACCTCGGCCAGGTCGTAATCGGCCGTGGCAAAGCCTTTGCACAAGGCTTGTGCGGCGGTCATCGACTGGCCGGCACGCAGCCCGAGCTGGCGCGCCGCTGCATTCACCGCTTGCAGCACCCGGCGCTGGGCCGGGCCGCTGAGCAGTACCAACGGTTCATCGGGATCGGCACGCTGACGCAACACCGCGTCGAGGGCCAATTGCGGGAACAGAATACACACCCAGCGCATGACGACCTCAGTGCCCCACGGCAAACGCAATCGGTGCCGTGCGCGCCAGTCCGCCCCGGCATTTGAGCACGCGCAACTGGGCCGGTCTGGCATCGATGGCAATGCGCAACGCCGCCGGCGACGGGTTGACCGCCTCGCTCAGCGCACGCCAGGCAAACGCCAGGGTCTGGCCGGTTTCCGCCGCCACCTGCAAGCGCCGCAACGCACGATCATCGGCCTTGTGCGGCCAGCACAGCACCGCGCCGCAACTGCCCGAACGCAGGCATTGTTCCGCCGCCCACAAGGCATCGCGTTCGCTGGCCTGAATCACCGACAACTGGCGCAGATCGACCCCGGCGTTCGCCCACGCCTGCGGGTACGGCACGAACGGTGGCGCCACCAGCACGATGCGCTCGCCCGCTGCCGACAACCGCGCGAGCGTCGGCCACACCAGTTGCAGTTCGCCAACCCCGGGGCCGGCCAGGAGGATTTCACTCAGCGCCGCTTCCGGCCAGCCGCCGCTGGGCAATGCCGCATCGAGGGCTGCATGCCCGGTGGGTTGCGGGCTGGCCGCCGGCGGCGCAGGCCGGCCCTTCCAGACCTGGCCGCCATTGAACAGCGTATCGAGTGCAACGACGGCGCCCATCAGCCTTGCCTCACCAGACCGCAGAACACCCCTTCGATGGCCAGGTCCTGATCGTCGCGCACGACAATCGGCTGGTACGCCGGGTTGCGCGGCAGCAGCCGAACCTCATCGCCTACGCGCTCGAAGCGTTTGATTGTCACTTCACCGTCGAGGCGCGCCACCACGATCTGGCCGTTGAGCGCCTCGGGATTGCGCTTCACCCCCACCAGATCGCCGTCGAGAATGCCGTCCTCGATCATCGAATCGCCCTGCACCCGGAGCATGTAGTCGGGCGCACGGGAGAACAGCACCGGGTCGAGCATCAAGCGGTTATGGATGTCGGCATCGGCACCGATCGGCGCACCGGCAGCCACTCGGCCGAGCACCGGAATGTCCAGTAGCTCCGGCCGCGCGGGTTGCCCGAGCAGGCGAATGCCCCGGGCCTGGTGCGGATTGACCTCGATAAACCCGGCTTCGGTGAGCGCCAGCACGTGCTTGCGCGCCACGCTGCGCGAGGCAAAACCAAAAGCCTCGCTGATTTCAGCGAGGCTTGGGGGCTGACCGTGTTCGGCGATGCGTTCGCGGATAAAGGTCAGGATGGCGGTACGGCGGGGAGTGAGATTGGTCATGGAGTACATTTGTACTCCTGTGGGATTTTACTGACAAGCACCGCCAGTCGGCCTGCGCTGGCGATCCACAAAAATCAAGAGATCGCAGCCTCGTTTCACTCGGCAGTGCCTACAAAAAAGGAGGCGACTCGGGGACTGTGTAGGAGCTGCCGCAGGCTGCGATCTTTTGATTTTAAAAAGCAAGATCAAAAGATCGCAGCCTGCGGCAGCTCCTACAGGGGAACGGGGCTTCAGTTGAGGCCACGTTCGGCGAGGAAGGCGGCGATGTA